>JAISTF010000218.1 GCA_031272745.1 Eubacteriales Family XIII. Incertae Sedis bacterium | reverse complement strand
AAGAGCGGATGCCCGCGCTCCGTCGTGTACCCGTTTTTCGGATCGACGTTCGCGAAGCCTTCGAGGGGGATCGGCGACACCAGTGCCTCCGCCTCGACTTTGCCGGGCCATTCCGTCCGGCCTTTGATCCTGATCTTTTCCGCCATATGGCCCCCCCCCCTATTTCCACTCGCCGCGCCAGACGCCCGTCAGCGCCGCGCCGATGCAGTCGTCCTGCGTGCCGTAGAAGACGTCCAGGTGGTCGTCCGCCTCCGGGAACAGGCCCGAGATGTAGTACGCCTGCTTGGCCGCGTCCACGGCCAGCGCGCGGATACCCTCGGGGAGACCGTCGATCGCGGCCGGGCACGTGCCGGACAAAAGCCTGGCGCCCGCGTCCTCGAAGATTTTTCGATAGCCGAGCTCCTCCGCCGTATGATAAAGCGTGGGGACGGTCATGATCCAGAACGGCACCTTGACCTTTTTTCCCTCCAGCTTGCGAGAAAGCCTCATGAGATCCACAAGGTTCATATGCGGGCAGCCGAGCGACACCATTTCAACGCGATCCCCGCGATGGTCGTTGAGCTTCTCGTACGTCCGCGCGAGCCAGGCGTCGTCGATCACCACGACGCGCTGCGGTTTCCTGCCGCCGAGCGCGAACTCGAGCGTCGGAGCCTCGGGCGTCGAACCGGGGACATGGTACATCGCAATGCTGCCGCCCGTGTTCGCCGCCGTGTTGAATTTCAGGTACTTCGTCGTCGTCGGCTTCCCCGTGTTCACGAGCGCGGGCACCGCGAGCCGGCATTCCTCGCCGACCGCGAAGCCGAGTACGTCCCATTCGATCTCGCTTTCGATGCGCCGCTCCGTGTCGATGACGACGGTCGCGTAGCGGTTCTCCGTCACGTGCATGCCGTAGTACGGCGCCTTGCCGAGAAATGCCGACGCGAAGCTCCCGTCGATGTTCGACCGCGCGCCGAGAACCGCGTTGCAGTAGGGCACGGCCGAGCTTTCGTTCCACGCGCAATGCTGCCCCGGCGTCGGCCAATAGGACTCCGCGAGGTAGGAGGCGCAGGAGTACGTCGTGATCATCCCCATCCGGCGGTACAGCTCCATCCACTCCCGCTCCATCACTTTCGCGTGGTGCGCGGGGTCGTCGTGGGGGGGGTATCCGCAGTTTTCCCATCCGTCGACAAACGTCGCGCCGAACCACGGCGATTTGTTGGAAAACGTCGGGACTTTGAACGTCGCGCCCGCGTCGACGATTTTTTTCAGTTCCTCGACGGGAAACTCGTAGTGCGTCACCATCGCCGTCGAAGGCACATGGAAGTCCGCCGTCCCGTCCAGATCCACGAGCCGGTCCGTCCCGGCGACCTTCGCCATGTCGACAAGGTACTCCATGCACCGACGCGGCACGAAGCCGCGCTCCCCGTCCAGCATCCGTTTTTCTTCATCGGTCAAAATCATGATCTTCACCTCTCTCCGGCCTTGGCACAATTATAGGCGCATGGTTTTCGAATCATCAATTCTAAATTGCGAATTGGTTATTCCCTGATTCGAAAAAGCCTGATATAATCATGACCAAGAGGTGGAAGGATGCACATCCATAGTGTGATTTATTTTCTCGCGGTGGTGGATTACCAGAGCTTCTCGCAGGCGGCGTTCGAGCAGAACATCGCGCAATCCTCCCTGTCCAAGCACATCCAAGGCCTCGAGGATGAGTTCCATGTGAAGCTGTTCAACCGCAACAAACACATGCTCAGCCTTACGGAGGCCGGCACGGTTTTCGCGAAATACGCGGAGCAGCTCGTGCAGGAGTACAACACGTTGCGAAACCGCATGGACGACTACGCCGAGAGCGGCAAGCTGAGCCTGCGCATCATCAGCGTGCCCGTGCTGCAGATGTACGACATGTCGACACTGATCGCGCAGTTCAAGAACGTCAGCCCGGAGATCCGCATCACGCTCATCGAGGCGCCCCAGCCGACGGTCATCAACGAGATGAACCGGCAAAACGTAGACCTCGCCATCGTGCGGTCAAACCTGTTCCCGAAAAAGGACCACTACGAAATCTTCCCGCTCTGCGAGGATGAGCTGACGATGGTCTGCAACCCGCGGCATCCGTTGGCGCAGCGCGACGAAATATCGATCCGCGAGATTTCCGACCTCCCGCTCATCCTGCTCCGGCCCGGCATCTACGACTATGAGACCGGCCTGAAGCAGCTCGGCTTGGAGATCAACCTCGACCGCAACGCGATCCAGCTGCACAACATCTTCACGCTCGCGGAATATCTGCGGGACACGGACTCGGTGACGTTTTTGATGGGTGCAATGGCGGACATGATCTGCGCGGACGGCACGCTCGTGAAAATACCGTTCACGGAGCACCCCCCTTTCCCGCTCGCGGTCGTCGCGCGCCGGCAGGGAACTACGCGCGTGGCGAAACAGTTCGTGGAGTTTGCACTGCGCTTCTACGCCGACAGGCCCGACAGGAGCGGCAACTGATTATTCGAAAATCGAATTTTCATTTCGCCCGGCCTCCTGTATCATAGTGGCATGAAGACGATCACGGAACCATCCAGAAACATCGAGATCCGAAAGCAGGCGGACGTGCTCGTCGCGGGCGGCGGCATCGCGGGCATCGCGGCGGCGGCGGCGGCGGCGCGCGGCGGCAAGCGCGTGACGCTGGTCGAACGCGAATACGGGCTTGGCGGCATGGCGACGCTCGGGCTCGTCACGATCTACCTGCCGCTCGACGACGGCCTTGGGAACCAAGTGGTTTTCGGTCTGGGCGAAGAGCTGCTGCATCTGTCGATGAAACACGGCGCCGAGGCAAACTACCCGGCGGCGTGGCTTGACGGCGGGACGCGCGAGGAGAGGATCGAACACCGCTACATCGTGCAGTTCAACCCGCATCTTTTCGCGCTCGAGGCGGAGCGACTGCTGCTCGATCTCGGGGTGGACATCCTCTACGGGACGTCCCTTGCCGGCGCGGCGACGGAAAACGGCCGCGTGGCCGCCGTCTTCCTCGAGAACAAGTCCGGGCGCACGGCCGCGGAGGCCGCGAGCTACGTGGACTGCACGGGCGACGCGGACCTCTTCGCGCTGGCCGGCGCGGACACGGCGCTGCACGCGGGCGGCAACGGCCTCGCGAGCTGGTACTACTATTTTTCCGAAGGCAAAGTCACGCTGAAGATGTTCGGGCTCGCCGACGTCGTCCCGGAAGACGGATCCGGCGCCAGCGGGAAGGCGGACGACGGCAGGGACTACGACAACAACGTCAAGGTCGAAAGCCTCGGGGCGCTGCGCTTCTCCGGA
>JAISTF010000217.1 GCA_031272745.1 Eubacteriales Family XIII. Incertae Sedis bacterium | reverse complement strand
TCATCGTGCGCACGAAGCAGCTGTTTCGCGACGTGCTCGGCATTCCGGACGACTACGACGTGCTCTTCATGCAGGGCGGCGCGACGGCGCAGTTTGCGGCCGTGCCGCTGAACCTGCTGTCCGCGGGGGGCGCGGCCGACTACGTCATCACGGGCAATTTTTCAAATAATGCGTACAAAGAGGCGCTGCTGTTCGGCGAAGACATCCGCATCGCGGGCACGACGAAAGAAGAGAATTTCACGCGCATTCCGCGACAGGGCGAGTTGACGCTGAATCCGGACGCAGCCTATGTCCACATCTGCGAAAACAACACGATCTACGGGACGAAGTGGTCCTATGTGCCGGACACGGGCAGCGTGCCGCTCGTCGCGGACATGTCGTCGTGCATCCTTTCGGAGCCCGTGGATGTGCCGAAATACGGCGTGATCTATGCGGGCGTGCAGAAAAACATCGCGCCGGCGGGCATGGCGCTCGTCGTGATCCGCAGGGATCTGCTGCGCGAGCCGCTCCCGTATACGCCGACGATTTTGAATTACAAGACCACGGCCGAAAAGGATTCGATGTACAATACGCCGCCGTGCTGGACGATTTACATCTCGATGCTCGTGCTTGAGTGGATACAAGACCTCGGAGGGTTGACGGTGATGCAGCAGCGCAATCGCGAAAAGGCGGCATTGCTGTACGATTATTTGGACGGCACGGATTTTTATGTGGCGCCGAACAATCCGGCCGACCGCTCGCTCATGAACGTGACGTTCCGCACGCAGAGCGAGGAACTCGATGCGAAGTTCGCGAAGGAGAGCGAGGGCGCGGGCATGACGAATCTGAAGGGGCACCGCAGCGTCGGCGGGATGCGCGCGTCGATTTACAACGCGATGCCGCGCGAGGGGGTCGAGCATCTCATCGCGTTCATGAAGGAATTTGAGAAGAACAACGGCTGACGACGGGCAGTCGGCAGGAAAGGAGCACAGACATGATCCGAATTTTGGCATCCGACGGCATCGAGAGCGCCGCGGCGGAGGCGCTTGCGGCGAAGGGGTTTGAAGTCGTCAATGAGCATTATGAGGCGGAGGAGCTCGCGGCGAAGATCGCGGATTTCGATTGCATCCTGGTGCGGTCCGCGACGAAGGTGCGCACGGCCGTCATCGACGCGGCGGCGGCCTCGGGGCGGCTGAAGCTCATCGTGCGCGGCGGCGTCGGCGTCGACAACATCGACGTGGACTACGCGGAGGGCAAGGGCATCACGGTGCGCAACACGCCGGCGGCCTCGTCCGCGTCCGTCGCGGAACTCGTGATCGGGCATATGTTTTGCCTCGCGCGGCACATCCACGCGGCGAACGTGACGATGCACGAGGGCAAATGGGAGAAGAAAAAATACGAGGGCTGCGACCTCGCGGGCAAGACGCTCGGGCTCATCGGCCTCGGCCGCATCGGGCGGCTCGTTGCGGAGAAGGCGGCGGCGCTCGGCATGGACATCATCTATACGGATGTGGTCGGGGCGCTCGACGGCGTGCCCTACCGCTACGGCTCGGCGGAAGAGGTGCTGCGGGCGGCGGACTTCCTCACGCTCCATGTGCCCGCGTGCGAATGGCCCGTGATCGGCGCGGAGCAGATCGCGCTCATGAAGGACGGCGCGTACATCGTGAACACGGCGCGCGGCGGGCTCATCGACTACGACGCGCTGTTTGCCGCATTAGACAGCGGCAAGCTCGCGGGCGCGGCGCTCGACGTGTTCCCCGAAGAGCCGCCGGCGGACGAACGCTTTGCGTCGCGGCTCGACCTGTCCCTGACGCCGCACATCGGCGCGTCGACAAAGGAGGCCCAGGAACGCATCGGCGGCGAGATCGTGTCGATCGTGTCGGAGTTTTTTGCATAACGCATTCGGCGAAAGGAGCGTGTTCTCATGGCCATCTTCAGACCTTTTGCGGCTGTGCGGCCTGCCGCGGACTTTGCGGAAAAAGTCGCGGCTCTGCCCTATGATGTGATGACGTCGGAGGAAGCGCGCGTCATGGTCTCGGACGACCCCTGGTCGTTTCTGCATGTCGACCGCGCGGAGATCGATCTGCCCGTCGGCACGGACCCGTATTCGGACGAGGTCTACGCGCGCGCGAAGGCAAACCTGGAAGGACTTTGCGCGGACGGGGCTTTGATTCAGGACGCGGAACCTTCCTATTATATCTACCGGCTCACCTGGCAGGGCGTCTCGCAGGCGGGGCTTGTCGGGTGTGCGTCCATCGATGATTATTTGAACGATTTGATCAAGAAGCACGAGTTGACGCGGGCGGAGAAAGAGGAAGACCGCATCCGGCACGTAGACATATTGGACGCGAACACGGGCCCGATCTTTCTGGCGTGCAAGGAAGAGGTCGGCCTTGGGCCGCTATTGGATGCGCGCATGGCGGTGGATGAGAAGCTGTATGATTTTACGACGGACGACGGCGTGCGCCACGAGGTTTGGCGGGTCGGGGATGCGGGGTTCCTGTCCGCTTCCGCTTTGACGCAGGCGTCCACGGCGCTCTACATCGCCGACGGGCACCACCGCTGTGCGTCCGCGGTGCGCGTGGGACAAAGGCGGCGCGAACAGCACCCGGGCTATACGGGCGACGAAGAGTTCAATTACTTCCTCGCCGTCGTCTTTCCCGAGGAGCAGCTCCGCATCTTGGACTACAACCGCGTGGTGCTGGACCTGAACGGGCTGAGCAAGGAAGCGTTTTTGGATGCGGTTGCGCGGGCGGCAGAATGCCGCCCCTACAATGCCGATGATGGCGACGGGAACGCCGGAGGGGCGGCATTCTGCCGCCCGCCTATTGCACCTACGCAAAAACACGAATTCACCATGTATTTGGACGGCGGCTGGTATCGCCTGACCGCCGGGCCCGGCACCAGGGACGACACCGACCCCGTCGCCTCGCTCGACGTATCCATCCTGCAGGAAAACCTGCTCGCCCCCGTCCTCGGCATCGCCGACCCGCGCACGGACCGGCGCATCGACTTCGTCGGCGGCATCCGCGGCCTCGGCGAGCTGGAGCGCCGCGTGGACGAAGCGGACGCCGCGGGCGCCGACCACGCCGTCGCTTTTGCGCTCTACCCGACGCAGATGACCGACCTGATTGCCGTCGCCGACGCCGGCCGCATCATGCCCCCGAAGTCCACCTGGTTCGAACCGAAGCTCCGCAGCGGCCTGTTCATCCACCGGCTGTAGCGCACCGGGGTACATTCCGATTACAAAAAAGCGAAAATAATATAACAATCGATTGCCTCCGTCTGCAGCAGAATGTATACTGAAGCCACAAGATTTTTCTGGGTGTGAAGACAAAGCGGCTGGGGAACGGATTGTCCGTCGGCGGAAGGGGTTTGCCGACGGCGTATAGGAGGAGAGTGCATGAACAGCACCGCCCGGATCAAATACCCCTGCATCCTTGCGTGGATTCTCAGCACCATTCTTCTGGCGACGATGCTCATGCCGCCGAAGGCCGCTTGTTTATGTCCGCAGCCCAGATAAAGATGCGACTATGGACAAAAAATGACTATTTGTGTGAATCAGACCGCAGAAACCCCGTTATTTCCACACAAATAACGAATATTTGTCCATTCGCGCGAAAATCAAGGGTGATTTTCACACAAATAGCGGATTTTTGTCCACGTTGCTCCTCTGCGACGGGAATCAAAACGAC
>JAISTF010000025.1 GCA_031272745.1 Eubacteriales Family XIII. Incertae Sedis bacterium | reverse complement strand
TCATGCCCGAGAGGATCGTCATGACGCCGGGCAGGTTGGCGGCCCAGCGCAGCGCCCACTCCGCGGGCGTGCGGCCTTTGCCGAGCTTGTCCCAATACTGCTTGACGGAATCCGGCAGGCTGTCCGTCAGCTTGCCGCCTTTCAGCGGCTCCATGACGATGACGGGGATGCCCTTGCCCGCTGCGTATTCGTAGCCCGCGACGCCCGCCTGGATGTCCTTGTCCAAGAAATTGAGCTGGAGTTGCGTGAACTACCACGGATAGGCGTCAAGCACCTCTTTGAAATACTCCGTGGTGCTGCCGTGGCAGGAGAAGCCGATGTGCCGGATCTTGCCTTTCTTCTTCATCTCCTCCATGAACTCGAACATCTTCCACGCGCGCACTGTGTCCCAACGGTCGCCCGAGATGTCGTGTACGAGGTAAAAGTCGATGGCATCGATGTCGAGCCGTTCGAGCGACAGGTCGAGCGCGGGCTCCATCTCGTCCGGGCCCTTCATGACCCAGAAGGGCAGTTTCGTCGCGACGCTCACCTTCTCGCGGTAGCCGTCCTTCAGCGCTTTCCCGACGACGACTTCGCTTGCGCCGCCGTGGTAGACGTAGGCCGTGTCGACGTAGTTCACGCCGCCGTCGATCGCGGTGCGGATCATCTTGATGGCTTCGGGCTCGTCAATGTTGGCGTGGTCGCCTCCGATGGTCGGAAGCCGCATAGCCCCGAATCCGAGCAGCGAGATTTCCTTCCCCGCCGCAGCAAAAGGTCTGTACTTCATTTCGGTCCCTCTCCTTCACGACAAGACATTGTGTGATTTGTTACCAAAAGAGTATACCACAGTTTTGATGTGAATTACGGAATAGATGCAAAATCGGTTCAAAAATGGCCTGTTTCACTACCGATTCGCAATCTATTCCGTAAGCTGCCGATCACCGGAAGCTGAGCTTCACGCCGCCGACGTTGGTTTCGACGGTGACGCGCGCCTTTGCGCTGTCCGCGCGGTGCGCGTAGGCGGAGGAGGGCCCGGGACTGTCGTCGTCGTCCACTTTGCGCCCGTCGACGCGCACGTCGCCGACGTCGCTGTCCACCTCGTAGTCCACCTCATCCTCGTCCATGTCGAACGCGATCTCGATCTCGCCCGTGTCCGCCTTGAAGACGCCCGTGCCGTCTATGACAAGGCCCGTGAACACGCCGCTGCCGACGTTGCTTTCAAACGTCAAATTCTTTGCGCGCAGCGCGTCCGCGCGGAGCTCGCCGATGTCGGTCTGAATCTCCGCGGATCCCGCGTCCACGCCGCTCATCTTCGCGTCTCCCACGTTTGTCTCGACCGTCAGGCGCTCCGCCGTCACGTCTTCGATCTCGATCTCGCCGACGTCCGACGACACCGCCGCCTCGTCCGTGGCGACGTTTTCGACGCGCAGGCTCGCGACGTTGACGTGCGCGTCAAGCGTCTTCAGCGCCGCGCCCTTCGGCACCGTGATCGTGACGGTGCAGTCCCTGTCGCTCTTCCAGTCAAACGACAATAAGTTTTTCCAGATCCCGTCCTTTTCGCTCGGGCCGACCGTCAACGTCTTCCCGTCGAGCGTCGCCTTGAGTCCGCCGTTGCTCCGCCAGTTCTGCCCCTTGACCGAAAACGTATCGCCCTCCGTCACGAGCACCCGACGCATCACCTCGATGTCGACGACGAGGTTTGTGATCTTCGCCTTTCCGAAATCCTCGTCCACTTTCACCATGTCGTTGAACCCTTCCGCGCGCACGAGCTTTCCGTCGTGCCAGCCGAACGCCAGCGCCTTCATGCCGCCGTGCGCGAACCCGGCCGCGCCGAGGCAGAGCCCCACCACCAGGATGCACAGCATCACAATCGTAATCTTTTTCATTTTGCCACTCTCCTTACTTCCCGCTTTCTGCGGATTCCGTTGAACATTTTTGCGATGCCGCGCCACGCGTGCCGCCACACCCACCAGACGCCGCGCCACAGGAACCATCCGATCGGCACGAGTGCAAGCCCGCACCCGAGATAGAACAGCCCCGCGGCGACCGTCTCGCCGAACAAGGTGAACGAGACGCCGATGGCGCAGGCGCCGACCGCCATGATCGCGACCGCCGCCGCGAACAGCCCGATGAGCACCGCGAAGACGATGATGATGACGATGCCCGCGACAAACCCCGCGAGCACGTTGCGCGGGATCGCGCCGAGCACGGACAGCCAGACGGCCTTCACGCCCTGGCCCACGCCGGGTGCCTTCGCCGAGCCGCCGTGCTGCGCAACCATAGATGGCGGGCGGCAGGATGCCGCCCCTACATCATCATCCGCATTGCGGTAGCAGTCCTGTATCTGCCGCGTGCTCGCGCCGCCTTCGAGCGCTTCGAGCGCCGCGTCCGCGCGGATGCCCGCCGCGAGCTGCTGCGGCGTGCCGAGCCGCTCGATCGCGGCCGCCTCGCCCTCCGGTCCCGCCTCCGCGAGATACTCGAAATAATATTCGATGGCGTCCTCGCGGTCGTCGTCCGGCATCTTGCGGAGATGATATTTCAGCTCCTCGATATATTCGTTCATCGTCATGACGCCGCACCTCCCAAAATCAACCCGTCGACGCGCCCGCGGAAATCCTCCCACGCGCCGCGGTACTCTCGGGCTTTCTCCATTCCCTTTTCGGTGATCGAATAATACCTGCGGTTGCGGCCTTGGTACGCTTCGTCGCGCACCGTGAGGCACGCTTCTTTTTGAAGCCGCCGCAGGACCGGATACAGCGTCGATTCGGAAATGTCGAGCGAGCCGCGCAGCGTCTGTGTCAGTGAATACCCGTAGGTGTCTTCGCCGCGCAGCACCGACAGCACGCACGCGTCCAACAATGTCGCTCCAATCTGAAAAACCATAGCATCTGCCTCCTTTCGAGGGATACTATACGACGTATAGTATTAGAGGGTATTTTAAGCGGGATTAAGAAAAGATTAAAAACCGGAAAAATTCGCGGCGCCGCGCAGCACGGCCGAGGCCCATTCTTCGTACAGCGCCGCCGCTTCCTCGTTGTAGACGGAAAACACGCCTTCGACGAGGTTGTACACGGTGATCACGCCGTCCCCGTCGCGCTCGAACTCGGCGTAGAAAACATCGCCGCCGTCCTTCGTCGTCCCTTCCGCATAGACGTAGTAGACGCGGTGGTCGAGCGTGTAGACGCTCCAGCGCAGGCCCTCGGCGCGGGTTTCGAGCACATCCTCCACGGAATACTCGTCCACGCCGTTGGCAAAGCCTTCGCGCACCTCGTTCACGACCGCGAGCTCGTCGGCCGAGAGGTCGTCCTCCCAGTCGCCGGATCCCGCGGAATCGGGGATGGGGTAGGGCTCCGGCACCGGCGTCGGATTCGGCACCGGCGTCGGCAACAGTCCGTAGTCGTCGCCGTAAGTGTACCCGTCGCCGCCCAGCACCTCGCGAATCGCGGCCTGCATGATGTTCGTTACGAGGACGCTCATGCAGACGATCGCCGTGACGAGTAGCGCGAGAAACAGCCCCAGGCACCAGCCCGCGGCGGTGCGCCCGCCTTTGTCGTACGGATTCGGTGCCGGCGGCGGCGTCTGCGGCGTCGGCGGCGGCAAGGGCATATACGTCCATCCCGGCGGCAACGACGGCCGCCGCAGCATCACGTACGCCATGAAAAAGCCCGCGACCGGAATCAACAGAAACGCGATCGTCCACCACGGGCTCTGCCCGCTGTCGCGCAGCCGCCGCACCATGATCGCGATCGTCGGAATCAGCGTCGCGTAGTAATAGATCTGGAACACCGTGATGCCGACCGAGCCGACCACCATGCCGGACGAGATCGCGTACGGCGACGCTCCGCTCATCGCGGCGCGCAGGAGATCGTCCATATGCTCCGAAAAAAACTGCGAGACCGCGTACATCGACACGGCGAATTGCCCGATCTGCACGATCAGCGCAAAGAGGTACGCCTTCCAGAACGCCGCGACCGACGTGCGCCCCGTGAAATCCGCGTAACGCCGCCAAAACATCGCATAGGCGGCAAAATATCCGATTTGCGGCCCTTCGTTATTCGGCATGCCGGCCCTCTTCCAGGAAGCTCCGCAGGATGGCGAGCCCCGCCGCGCCGCTCTTTTCCGGATGGAACTGCGCCCCGTAGACCCGTGCGTACGGCCCGCCCGGCGTTCCGCGCACGAGCGCGGGGATCGTTTGCCCGTATTCGGCCGCAAGGCAGATGTTCTCCTCCGCCGTCACCGCCTTGTACGAGTGCACGAAGTAGAAGCGGTCGCCGTCCTCGACTTGGGATGTCAATGTCGAGGGGTTGACGACGCGCACGTCGCTCCACCCCATATGCGGCACCTTCAGCCCGGGCGCGACGATGCGGTCGACGACGCCCTCGATGAGCCCGAGCCCGTCCGTCTCCTCAAATTCATAGCCTTTTTCAAATAACACCTGCATGCCGAGGCAGATGCCGAGCAGCGGCTTTTTTTGCGCCTGCTGCTGGATGGGCCCGGCGAGTCCGCGCTCATGCAGCATCCGCATCGCGTCCGGAAAGGCCCCGACGCCCGGCAGGATCAGCACGTCCGCGGCCTCGATGTCCGCCGCCGCCGAAGCAAATACCGTTTCATAGTCTCCGGAAAAACTGTCCACCGCGTTCTTGACGCTGAACAAATTCCCCGCGCCGTAGTCGATGATCGCGACCTTCACAGCGACCCCTTGGTCGACAGCACGGGCGCGGCGTCCGCGCCGGCCCGCGCGACGGCGATGCGCAGCGCGTGCGCAAACGCCTTGAACAGCGCTTCCGCGCGGTGGTGGTCGTTTTCCCCGTAGAGCAGGTTCAGGTGGAGCGTCGCCTTCGCGTTCACCGCGAACGCGCGGAAAAACTCCGGCACCATCTGCGTGTCGAGTTCGCCGATCTTGTCCGCCGTGAATGCCGCGTCCCAGACGAAATACGCGCGCCCCGACAGATCCACCGCGCACTGCGCGAGCGCCTCGTCCATCGGCAACAGGAACGAGCCGTACCGCGCGATGCCGGCCTTGTCGCCGAGCGCCTGCGCGAACGCCTGCCCGAGCACGATGCCCACGTCCTCGACGGAATGGTGCGCGTCCACGTCCAGGTCGCCGCCGCATCGCACGGACAAATCGAAGCCGCCGTGTACGGCCACCGCCGTCAGCATATGGTCAAAGAACCCGACGCCCGTCTCGATGTCGGCCCGTCCGCTCCCGTCCAAGTCGATCGCGACGGTGATTTCCGTTTCCTTTGTCTTCCGTTCGATTTCCGCTTTCCGCATCGCATTCTCTCCTGTTATTCCACAAAACGCACGCGCACCGCCTGCGTGTGCGCCGTCAGTCCTTCCGCCTCTCCTATGGCCAGTATATCATCTTTCGCCGCCGCGAGCGCCTCGCGCGTGTACTGCGTGTAGCTCATGCGCTTCACAAAATCGTACACGCCGAGCGGCGAGGCGAAGCGCGCCGTGCCGCTCGTCGGCAGCACATGGTTTGTCCCCGCGTAATAATCGCCGACCGGTTCCGGCGTCCACGGCCCGCAAAAGACCGAGCCCGCGTTCCGGATGCGCGGCAGCCAGCCGAGCGGGTCGCGTACGAGCAGCTCCAGATGCTCCGGCGCCGCGAGGTTTGCGAGGTCGGCCATTTCGTCGTCGCTGCGGCATACGATCACAAGCCCGTTCGCGTCGATGGATTTTCGCGCGATGTCCGTGCGCGAGAGGTTACCAAGCTGCTGTTCGATTTCCCGTACCACGTCTTCCGCGAGCTGTGCCGACGTCGTCAGGAGGATCGCCGCCGCGTCCGGATCGTGCTCCGCCTGCGACAGCAGGTCCGCCGCGATGAATGTCGGGTCCCCGCCGCTCTGCGCTTCGCCGTCCGCCACCACGAGGATTTCGCTCGGCCCCGCGATCATCTCGATGTCGATGAGGCCGAAAAGCAGGCGTTTCGCGGTCGCGACGTAGATGTTGCCGGGGCCGACGATCTTGTCGACGCGCGGGAAGGTCTCCGTGCCGTACGCGAGCGCCGCGACCGCCTGCGCGCCGCCGGCGAGGATGACCTTGTCCACGCCCGCGAGGTACGCCGCGCCGAGGATGGCCGCGTCCGTCCCCGCGCCGCCGCGCGGCGGCGTCACCATCACGAGTTCGCCGACGCCCGCGAGCTTGGCGGGGATCGCGTTCATCAGCACCGTCGACGGATAGGCCGCCGTGCCGCCCGGCACGTACAGGCCCACGCGCGTGAGCCCGCGGACGATCTGTCCGATGACCGTGCCGTCGGTGCGGCGCTCTTCGTAGCCTTCGCTCACCTGTTTCGCGTGGTATTTGCGGATGTTGTCCGCCGCGTGCAGCAGCGCCGACGCGAGCGCGTCCGGCAGGGATTCCAAAGCCGTCTTGAGGTCCTCGCGCGTCAGCACGGCGATGCCGCCCCGCACGGCCTCGGGCCCGTCAAATTTCTCCGTATACCGCAGCACGGCCGCGTCGCCGTCCGTGCGCACCGCTTCGAGGATTTCGCGCACCGCCGCCTCGACGTCCGCCCCCGGCGCCCCGCCGCGCCCCGCAAGCCCGTCCAGCGCGGCAAATTCCGCGCGCCCGTCCGCTGTCACGATGTGGATCATGCAAACACTCCTATCTTCCCTGCCCCCGATACCGTTCCCATGCCGCGCGCAAATCGTCCCACGGCCACAGGATGCGCTTCCACAGCGGCCTGTCCGAAGCGACGGGCGCGGGTTCCATCTCGGCGTCCGCGAGCCCGTCCGCGGCTTCGAGCAGGGCATCGCCCTCGTCCGCCGGCGCTTCGGCTTCGTAGGCCGGCGTTTCCGCGGTTGTCGGCGCTTCTTCGACGGGCGCTTCCCCGGCCGACGCCGGCGCTATCGCCGACTCCTCCGTGCGCATATCTCCCGCCGCTTCATCTTCCGGCATCGCCGCAGACCCGCCATCCGCCGCCGCGCCCGTATCCGCCATCTCCTCGTCCGCGGGCGCTTCCTCGGCCGGCGCCGCCGCCGATTCCGCGTACTCCGGCGCCGCCGCGTCCGACATCGCCATGCCGCCGCCCGAAAACGCCGGCGCCGACCTTGCCCCCCCGTCGAGCGTCGTCAGCACGATCTGCGGGATGATCAGATACGCCGCCGCGCAGGCGCAGATCGCGGTCAACACGCGCCGCCGCCGGCCGGACGCGGGCATCCGCCGCCGCTCGCCTCTCTCCCGCCCGGCAAGCTCCCGCACGGCCGCATCCGCGCGCGGCAGCAATAGCGGCACGCCGTCCGCGTTCAGCGCGTCGCGCTCGCGCAGCAAAGCCCGGCCATCCTCCTCGGCCCAGGTCCGCGCGATATGCGTCAAGATTTTTTCATCGTTGCCGTTCATTTTCCTTATGATACTTCCTCTGCGAGCGCCTCCGCGAGCTTCCTGCGGATGCGGTGCAGCTTCACCGTCACGTTGTTCTCCGTGATGCCGCACTGCGCCGCGATCTCGCGATGCGGCACGTCGTACGCGTACTTCAACACGAAGATCGTGCGCGCCTGCTCGTCCAGCGCCCCGACGGCGCGCGCGACCTGCTCGCCCGTCAGCTCAGACGCCGCCAGCTCCTCGAGCCCGTGCGGGTCCGCCCCCGCCGCCGCGTCGAGCGCCGCGTCCTCCTCCGGCGCGGCCTCGCCCTTCCGCTTCGCGTACAGCGTGAGCGCCACGTTGCGCACGATCGTCACGAGGAAGGCCGCCGTGCGCGGGCTGTCCACCCCCTCGACCTTGTCCATGTTCCGGTACACGCGGAGGAACGCCTCGCTCACCGCGTCTTCCGCGAGCATGGGGTCGCGCAGGATGTCCCGCGCCTTCGCGAACATCAGCTTCCGGTAGCGCTCGTACAGCGCCTCGAACGTGTCGCGCTCCGCTTCCGATCCGAATGTGAGGACGAAGATCACGCGCGCTACCTATAAAACCCGCATTTTGGGAATAACATTACACGCCCCGCAGCCGCGCCGCAAACCCTTCGACTTCGCGTTTGCGCAGTTTCATCCCCGTCACGTTCACGATGAGGCGCGCGGAGATGTCGCGGATGGTCTCACAGGCGACGAGCCCGTTTTCCGCGAGCGTCGTCCCCGTCTCGACGATGTCGACGATGCCGTCGCACAGGCCGAGCAGCGGCGCGATTTCGACCGAGCCGTCGATTTTGATGATGCGCACGTCGAGCCCCTTGCGCTCGAAGACGCGCGCCGCGTAGTTCGGATACTTGCTCGCGACGACGGCCGGCGCCTCGCCGCGCAGCACGCGCCCGCCCTCGGGCGCCGCGAAGACAAAGCGGCATTTCCCGAAGCCGAGATCCATGATTTCATAATAGGTGCCGCCGTGTTCGAGCATCGTGTCCTTGCCGACGATGCCGATGTCGCAGACCCCGTGGTCGACGTAGGTCACGACGTCCGCGGCTTTCGCGAGAAAGACCTCGATGCCGGGCGCGTCCCCGCCTTCCGGCGCGGACAGCTGCACGAGCAGCCGTCGGCCCATCTCCTTGAGCGGCGCCGCGTCATAGCCCGCGCGTTCCAATAGCGCCGTGAAATCCTTTTCGAGCCGCCCCTTCGTGAGGGCGATGCGGAGCGGGCGGCCGAGGGCGGCCGCCCCTAAATTTCTTACCGTAGCCACGGGGGGCGTTGGGGCGGCTTGCAGCCGCCCGCCGCCGCCGAGCGCGGCCTCCGTGAGCAAATCCACGTTGACCCCAAACCCCGTCGCGGGCAAATCCTCCCCGAAATCCGCAAACAACCCGTCGTACCGCCCGCCCGAGAGCAGCGGCTCCCCCGCGCTCTCGCCGTAGCCGCGAAAGACGAGCGACGAATAGTATTCCGCCTGGTTCACGAGCCCGAGGTCGATCATCACCGCGCCTGCGAGCCCGCGCGCCGCCAGCGCGTCCACCACCTGCTTCAGATAGTCAAGCATGCCGCGCACGTCCGCGCCCGCGTCCGCAAACGCGGCGGCCGCCTCGTCCAGCACCTCCGCGCCGCCGAACAGCCCCGGCAGCTTCCGCAGCAGCGCCGCGGCGTCCGACCCGTCGTACCCGTCGAGCACTTCCCCCAGCGACGCGTAGTTCTTCGACACCACATAGCGGTGGATGCGCCCCAAATCATCCTCGGACGCGCCGAGCCGCTCGATCAAATACTTGTACAGACCCACATGCCCGATCTCGATGCGGAACCGCCCCGCATACGTCTCGGACAACGACCGCACGGCCAGCGCGATCATGTCCACGTCCGCGGCGAAGCCGGCCTCGCCGATGAACTCGACGCCCGCCTGCAGCACCTCGCTGTCGCGCCCGCGGTTCTCCGGCTGCCGGCGGAACACGCTCTGCGTATAGTAAATCCGCAGCGGCAGCTCGGCCCCGCGCAGCCGCGTCGCCGTCAGCCGCGCGATCGGAATCGTGTTGTCCGGACGCACCGCGATCAGCCGCCCGCCCGCATCCGACATCTTGAACATCTCCTCGGGCGGGAAGTACGACGCGGCCGACGAAAACACCGACAGGAATTCCAACCCCGGCGTCCGCACCTGACGGTAGCCCGATTCCTCGAAAACGTCCGACAGCCGCCGCAGGATCCCCTTCTCCGCCTCGCAAGCCGCAAAGAGCCTGTCGCCCGTACCGCCCGGCGTCAGCGTATTGTTATTCCTCGTCATCCGGCTCAAACCCCATCACCTCATCTACGTAGTGCACAAAATCCCCGCCGTAACTCAGCGTGTAATCATACAAAATCTGCTCCTTGAACTCGTATTTCGCCACCTCGATCAGCTGCCGCGCGATCGGCGACAGCATCAGCTTGTTTTCGAGCAGGCGGATGCCGGAAAGCGTGTACGCGCCGACGATGAGCTGGTCCTCGACCGTCACGTAGAGGATTTCGCGCACGTCGTCGTTCAGCCGGTAGACGGGCAGCCCGACGTGGCGGTTGTCGTCCATGAACCGCACGTAGAGCTTGCCGCCTTCCGTGAGGTTTTGCAGCGCGCCGAGGTAGCGCTCGTCGAGTTCGTCGAGCACGTTGTCGACGGGCCCCGCGATCTCGTAGACCGTCACGAACTCCGGCCGCGCGAGCTTCATCGCGGCCTCCGCCGGCGAAATCGAAAAGCTCGACAACACGGAAAACCGCTCCACGCGCCGCTCCGGCCCCTTCGGTCCCGTCAGGGCGAGCTCGCTCACGAGGATGCGGTGCCCGCGGTCCTCTTCGACGACCGACTCGCAGAGCCACACACGCTCGCCGTCGTCGTTTTTCTCCTCGCGGATCTCATTGAGGCATAGCGTCGCCCATTCCAGATCGCCGGCCAAGTCCTCGGGAATCGCCGTCCCCTGCGCCGCGAGCATCCGCACCGGATAGAAATCCCGCGCATAGTATCGCATGAGGAAATAATTGATCAGCTGGTTGTCGTTCGTGATCTTCCCGCAGATCATGCGGAACAGCCGGTCCTCGCGCGCCTTGTCGATGCTCGTTTCCCGCTCCAGCACAAACGAATAATCGGACACTTCGTCGGGCAGCGGCAGGCCGAGTTTCTTGTTCAGTTTCGCGAATTCCTGCACGAGCCACGTCGCCTCGTTCATCGTCAGCATCACCTTGTCGGCGCCGAGCCCACCGAGCATCATCTGCTCCGCCTCGCGCAGCTCCTCGACATCCTCGCCGTAGATGCCGCGATAGGACTCGATGCCTTCCTCGGTCGTCTCGACGTAGAAAAACTGGTGCAGCGACCGGCTCTGCTTCCGCTCGGCCAGCGCCCCCGAAATCTTCCACCGGATGTAAATCACGAGCACGCCCATCAGCCGCGTATTCGTCACATACGCGTCGATGAATTTCTGCTCCGGCAGGGGACGCCCCAGCGCCCCCCCGCGTATCACTTTCAAATCGCTCTTGTTCATGCCCTAATCATATCACAGCACCAGCAGCTGCGCACCGTTCTCCGCGCCCCAGGACGGAATGCCACCGGGGGCCACGTAGATGTCGAGCGTGCCCCAGGCACAGCCCGTGTCGCCGACCGTGTAGTAGCCGGACCAGCCCCGCGCCGAGCGGATGTAGATTTCGTCGCCGAAGTCGAGGCCGAGCGCGCGCATCTGGTCCCTGTTCATCGCGACGGTCTTGCCGTCGATCCAGTTGAAGCCCCCCCGCGGCGTGCCGCTCGTCGAGTAGAAGGTGATCTTGAACTCGCCGATTTCCGCGGGGTCGCTCCTCAACTCGGCCTGTCGTAGACGCTCAATTTTTTTGACAGGTCACCGTTCGTAGCCGTGAGTTCCTCGACCGCGGACTCCAGCCTGCCTTTCTCCGCCTCGAGGGCGGCCTTTTCCTTTTCGAGCCGGACGCGCTCCGCGCTGAGCGATTCGACGAGCGCCGCGTCGTCCGCCGTGTCCGCCTTGAGCTGCGCGTACGCCGCATCCCGGGCCGCCACGTCCCGCAGGGCCCCGCTCCACTGCACGGCGATGACGACGAGCAGCACCACGGCCGCGCATAGCAGCGCGATCGCCAAACGGCCGGTTCCCCGCGCGAGCGCCGCGCGAAACTGCGATTTCACGGTTTCAAAAACTGCAAGCATTCTCCTACCCGTCCTTTCCGTGTTTTACTTTTCACACGCCGCATAGTATACTGCAAGAGTCGGTCAATTTGCAATGCGAAAAATATTTCCCGCGCGTGTTTGCATCGGGAAAACGGGGGTATAGATAATAGTATGGAGAATTCGATATATTGCTCACCGACTCATATGCGACTGCTCATCGGCGCGGCGGACGCGAAACAGATACGCGTCAGCGGCTTCGAGGAACTGCCTCTGCCCGAGGACGGCATGATCAACGGCATCATCACGGACGCGCCGAAGATGACGGGCTTTTTCGAGCGCCTGCTCGCGGCGCGGCCCGAAGCGGCGAAAAGCCAGACGACGCTCACGATTCACACAAACAGCATCCAGACGAAGGTCATGGACGTCCCGCGCGTGCCCGAGGCGAAAGCCCTCGAAATCATCCGCAGGGAATTCGTCCAGTACGACAATTTCGGCGCCGCCGAAGCGGAAGAGAGCATCTACGACTACACGATTTTGAATAACAAATCCGCGTCGGGCGGCATCACGCTCCTTGCGGCCTCGGTGCCGGCGGACATGCTGCGCACCTATCGCGACGTGCTTGAGGGCGCGGGGCTCAAGCTGAAGAGCGTCGGCGTCGGCGTCGGCAGCCAGATCAAGCTGATGAAATTCCTGCCGGAGTACGCGGACGGGAGCTTCGTGCTCGCGCAGACGGACGGGCGCTACCTGTCGCTGTCCCTGTTCACGGGCGGGCTCTTCAAGGTGACAAACCGCTACCGCCTCGTGAACGAGATCGGCACGCGCGAGCGGCTCATGGAGATCGGGAGCAACCTGTCTTCCATGCTGCAATTTGCGATTTCCCAGCGCGACGAGGACACGCCGCCCGTGGAGACCGCGGTGTTTGCGGGCCTGACGGACGCGGAGTTTTCCGTGGTCGCGCAGGAATACGCCTACCTGAGCGTGGAGCTGAAAAAACTTGACCTGTCGGGTGCCGTGCAGCTTTCCGGCCGGGCGGCGGAAGCGGCCGCGGCGGGCGGCTTCGACCCCGCCTTTTATCTGTTCAATCTCGGCGGATTGTTGAAGAGGTAGGGCGCATGGGCGGCATCAAGCAAAAAGACATCAACCTGCTCGCGGCGCTCGAAAAAACCGAGGCGAAGACCCGTTCTTCCGCGCGGCCGAACGTGTTGCCGCTGCTCGTCCTCGTGGTCGTCGTCGTCGGGCTCGGCGCGTATTGGTTCGCGCAGGACAAAGGCTCCGCGGATTTGCGGCTCCAAAAGGCGGAGATCGAAAGCTATCTCAACGCCCCCGAAACGGTGTCGCAGCTTCAGGCGACGCAGACGGCGCTGGCCGACGCCGCGTCCATGCGCGAGGCCGCGAATGCGATGGAAGCCGTCACAAAGGCCGTGGCAACGCATCCTGACCTCATGGCGCAGCAGATACAGAAGATCTTCGAGGTCGCCACGGACCGTGCGACGCTCGACAATTTCAGCTATGACAGAGAGACGGGCGAGTTTTCGTTCACGGCGAAGACGGGCACCGCGTCGGGCGTGGCGCTGTTTGTGACGCAGCTGCGCGACACGGGGCTGTTTGCGGACGTCTCGTACGGCGGGTATGCGGGCGGCACGACCGAGAAAGTGGTGCAAACGAACAGTGAAGACGGCGAGGCTCCCAAAACGGAAACCGTGACAACGTCGTCGTACAGTTTCAGCGTGGTGTGCGTCGTAAGGGCGCCGGAAGGGGTCTGACATGCCGGAGCGGACGGAGAAAAAATTGCTTCCGGGACAGCGGCCTTCGGGTTTCGCGGCGCTCTCGAAAAAGGAAAAAGACATGATCTGGATCCTCATCATCGTGGTCGCGGCCGCGGCGATGGTGTGGTTTCTCATCCTGCCGCAGCGCGCGGAAAACGCGGCGCTCGTGTCCGAAGTGCCGATGCTCGAGGAGCAGAAGGCGCTGACGGAGCAGACGATCGCGCGCCTGTCCGAGGCGCAGCAGGAATACAAGACCGCGCAGGCGGACTACGACGATGCGCGCAAGAAATTTCAGGACCCGATGAATTATGAAGAGGTCGATGCGCTCATCACGAAGATGCTGACGGACAGCGGGTTCGTGCCGGAGACGCTCTCCATTTCCGCGCTCTCGCAGGAGACTGTGACGCCGTACGCGCTCTCGGCCGTCGCGCCGGCAGACGTGCCTGAGGCGGCGACAGAAGAGACGGCGCCGGCCGACGATCCGACGCAAGTTCCCGCAGAAGAGGGGACGGAATCGCTCGCGGACGTGCAGGACGCGCTCGTGCCCGATACGCCGGTCGAAACGGCGGCCGCGGGCGGCACGGCTTCCGCCTATACGGTGAACGTCTCGGTCAAGGGAACGATGACGCAGTTTTACGCCCTGCTCGGCAAGGCCGAGGAAGCGCGCGGCGTGACCGTCGCCTCGTACAGCTGGACGGCGGGAACGGACAAGGCCGCCGTCGCGGACGGCGAAGAGGGCGCTTCGCCGCAGACCGTGGACAGCTTTGCCATCGTCTTCAAGATTTACGTGAACGGAGGGATAGCATGATCGATCCGAAACAGGTGCGCATCGGCGATCTCCTGAAAGAATACGGCTATGTGAACGACGCGCAGATCGCGCAGGCGCTCGCCTACCAAAAGGAAAACAACGTGCGGCTCGGCCAGGCGGTCATCGCGCTCGGTTTCGTCACGGAAAAAGAAGTCCTGCAGGCGCTCTCGCACAAACTCGGCATCCCGCAGGTCCGCGTCGAGACGGCGCACGTCGACGTGAAGGCCGTCGCGAAGGTGCCGCGCGCCCTCGCGGAGAAAAACACCGCGATCGCCATCTCGCAGGAAGGCGGCGTGCTCGGCCTCGTCATCAACGACCCGCTCAATTTCTTTGGCGTCGACGAGATCCGGCAAAACGCCGGCATGCCCGTGCAGCTCGCGATCGGCGAAAAGGCGGACATCGACAAGGCGATCACGCATTATTATTCGGAAGTCGAAGCGATGCAGGCCGTCCACAAGGCGGACCGCGACTACGCCGCGCTCTTCCCCGAGATCGAGCAGATCAGCGCGATCGACCTCGGGGACGACGCGACGCCGGTCGTCAACCTGCTCAACAGCCTCATGCTGCGCGCGTACAGCAACGGCGCGAGCGACCTGCACCTCGAGCCGTTCGAGCGGCAGAGCAAGATCCGGATGCGCGTCGACGGGGCGCTCGTCGACTACGCGGACATCCCGAAAAACATCCACCCCGCGCTCATCGTGCGGCTGAAGATCATGAGCAACCTCGACATCGCGGAGAAGCGCGTGCCGCAGGACGGGCATTTCCGCATCCTCGTCGAGGGCGCGGACCTCAACGTGCGCCTGTCGGTCATCCCGACGGTCTTCGGCGAGAAGGCCGTGCTGCGCTTCCTGTCGACAAACACGAAGATCGACCACGAGGGGCATTTCGGCATGAACGACGAGGACTACCGGAAGTTCATCGACATCCTCTCGCACCCGAACGGCATCATCTACATCACGGGTCCGACGGGCAGCGGCAAGACGACGACGATGTATATGGCGCTCGAAAAATTCAAGCAGAAGCAAATCAACATCTCTTCGATCGAAGACCCCGTCGAGCGCAACCTCGACGGCATCAACCAGGTGCAGGTGAACAACCAGTCGGGCCTGACGTTTGCCGCGGGGCTCCGCTCTCTCATGAGGCAGGACCCGGACATCATTATGGTCGGGGAGACGCGCGACGCGGAGACGGCGTCGATTTCGGTGTCGGCCGCGATCACGGGCCACCTCGTACTCTCGACGCTGCATACAAACGACGCGCTCGCGTCCATCGTGCGGCTTGAGGATATGGGGGTGCCGCCGTACCTCGTCGGCAATTCGGTCGTCGGGCTCGTCGCGCAGCGCCTCATGCGCAAGGTCTGCCCGCACTGCAAAGAGGAATACGCGGCGACGGACCTCGAGCTGCTGACGCTGAAGGACACGAAGGAAAACATCC
>JAISTF010000154.1 GCA_031272745.1 Eubacteriales Family XIII. Incertae Sedis bacterium | reverse complement strand
AACACGCGCGCGACGAGTCTGGCCACCGTCGTTTTCGCGGAGCCCGGGTTGCCCGTGAAGATCATATGCATGGCCCGACCGCCGCCCTGCGTGTCCACGGCGAACCGCTTCTGCACGGTTGCGAACGCGAGGATCTCCTTGACGAGCTTTTTCGTTTCCGAAAGTCCAATGAGCGATTCAAGCTCGACAATAGCGCCGCCCTGCGCCCCAGCGTCTTTGCGCGTGAAGAGCTCGACCTGCGTGCCGTACTGCGTGTAGACATGCCGCCTGAGATAGTCGTCGTACCAGCGGTCGAAGAGCCTTTTCAGATCTATTTTTGAATAACCATGTCCCTGCTCGACACGCAAATATAATCCCCTGTTTGGGCGCGCGTCAAACGTCTTCGCATAATCCCGAAGGAACCCGCGAGCCTGTTCGTCAAAGAAGATCCTCTCTTCAAGACCGACGATTGACACGCCGTCCAGCGCCCGCAGGAACGCCGCTCGTTGCCGCTCCATTCCGCGCGGAAACCCAAAGACCGTGAGCACGTTGTTCTTGTGACGCATCACGGCTTCGCACAGCTCCTCTGCGCGGTTGTCGTACCCCGTCAGATAGTTTGCGTCCTTCAGCATGTCTTTTTCCACGGACACTATGATCGTGCCGCCAACAGCGTGGCGGAAAGTCGCTTCGAGCTTGTCGGAATAATAATCCTCGCATAGATCTTTATACTGAATCCTCCTGACCCTCCCGCTCGCGACCCGCTTGCAGGATTTCAGGCAGCGCACAAGAAGCCCTGCGTAGGCGTCGAGTTCCGCAGAGTCCTCATACGAGATGGTGTACATCACCGGATGCCCCGGCTTGTACGCGTTCCTTGTGACAGCAAAGATGTTTTTGATCTCGTGCCGCAGCGATTCTGGCGCCAACATTTTCGCGGTCTCCGCAAGCGCCTGTTCCTCGCCGATAGGCTCCGCGCCGCAGACGCTCTCATCGCCATAGAAGCCGCTCGAGTCCAGCCATTCATTGTTTGTCATCCTTTTTAGTTCGTATTTGACAAACCAGGATTCTTCTTCGTCGATGAAGTCGCTTCTGTTTGCTTTACGGATCAGATTTTTGATATGCCGCGTAGTGATTTCCTCCACGCTCACAATGCCTCCGTCAAATCCGTGCGCGCGGACATGCGCCGCCGCCTCGCCGATGATGCCATCGTCGTCGATGCCGTCATCCTTCACGCACGCGATCAGCTTTGTGACGCTCTGCTCAATCGCCAGAAAGTTCATGACAATTGTCGCCGCAGCGTTTTCCGCTCTTTGCTCGTCGCACGCACAGATGTCGCTTTTGTATCGTTCGACGATGTCCTCAAACGACTTCTTGCGCTTGCGCCTGGATTTTTGCTCTTCTTCATATTCCGCGATCAATCTCGCGTCCGTTTCCGTTTGAATGATATAGTATCGCATTCCCTTTTCTTTTCATCAAAAAAGCGGCCCACTGCCGCCCGCGCCCGGTATTTCGGGCAATAAAAAACCGCAGGATTTGCCTACGGATCAGAGTTTGCTCATTTGATCCGCAGTCGCTCTATCTTGTTTTACCTCCGAACAATTGCCAATGTAGCATTAGAAAGCCTCCTTTCGTCATCATGCCGTTGCGCCCTGCGTGACGCGCCCGTGCGCCGCCGATTCGGCGCGAAAGATACTATACGACCGCGCGATAGGTTTTGTCAATAGTTTTTTTGCTTGCATGTGGTTTTTTTGCTTGCATTTTTTCGAGGAGGATTCGAGTCGATTTGAACCAGTTCGGAGATTTCACAAGACCACGAGATTTTGCGGGCGGGCGGGCCGCGGTCGTGGTATACTGGCTCTATGAGAAAAATGATTGCGACAATGATGGCGATCCTGTTGGCGGCGGCGCTGGCGGGCTGCGGGGGGACGGAAGGCGACGGCGGCTCCGGTGTGTCCGGCGGCTCCGGCGCGTCCGGCGACAGCGCGCAGGCGGCGGTCGAGACGCCGGCCGTGCCCCTCTTCGACTTGACGGGAAACTGGAGCGCCGTGGTGCCGGACCCCGACGCCACGACAAATATGTTCCTCTTTGAATTTGCGGCGGACGGCACCTGCGCCATGCAGCTTGCAAAATACGCGTCGGATTTCTGGAGCTGCAAATACTACGGGAATTATTCTTGGAGCGCGGACGGAAAGCAGCTTGTGCTCGACCTCTATCACGGCGAATACGAGACGATCGTGGACGAGACGGGCGCGACGATCGAGGAGTACCACGACCAGGGGCGCGACAACGCCGTCCTGTTTGCGACCGTCACATTCAAAGCCGTCACGGGCGACGTGCGGTCGTTCATCCTGATTGCGGAAGAAAACGCGGACGCTGCCGAGCCGGACGGAATCGGCGAGACCGAGCGCGTCGTGGACAAAGGCGCGTTCCTCGTCGTGCAGCCCGAGTCCTCGCCGCAGCGGTTCTTCGGCGAGCCCTACCTCGCGAGCGGCGGCGGCAGCGTCATCCCCGACACCTTCCTGCCCGCGCCCGAGCCGTGCATCGTGGCCAACACCACGGACGGCCTGAACGTGCGCACGGGCCCCGGCATCGACTACGACTCCCTCACGCCGACGAACCTTCTGCCCAACGGCGCGCACGTCGACCGCGTCGCGACGCTCGAAGGCGGCTCGCCCGACTGGGTGTTCTGCATTTTCGATTGGGGCGGCGGCTGGCTGTCCACCGACTATCTGGAAACGACGTCCGGCTACACGCCGGCCGCGGTCACGCCACAAACAAGCGGCGCTGCCGAAACCGACACCGCCGCCGATACTGCGGAAACTGCTGACGAAACCGCCGCCGCGGAAACCGCCGACTAAGCCGCCGCGCCGCCGAACGGGTCGGTGAACGTCCGCGCCGCGAGGATCGTGTCGAGGTTGTAAATCGCGCTGATGTTGCCCTCGCTGAGCTTGAGCCGCGTCAGGTATTCGTCCGCCGTGTCCTCTTCCTCGACCTGCTCGTTCACATACCACATGATGAATTCGTACGTCGCGTGGTCCTTCTCCTCGAGCGCGAGCGACGCGATGGCGTTCAGGGATTTCGTCACGTTCTCCTCGTGCTTCAGCACGCGCTCGAAGATTTTCAGCGGCGTCGAGAAGTCGCCCTTGACGCCCTCGATGGCCTTGAACTCCGGCACCGCGCCGCGGTCGACGATGTACTCGTACATATGCGTCGCGTGCGTCCGCTCTTCCTGCGCCTGCACGTAGAGCCAGTTCGCGAAGCCCTTGAACCCCTCGTTGTCGATCGACGCCGACATCGCGAGGTACAGATACGACGAATAGAATTCCGCGTTGAGTTGGTCGCTGAGCGCTTTGAGCAATTTTTTGCTGATCATGTCACTTACCTCCGGTTATTCAATAACAAATACGATAGTCCCATTGTACACCTATACCACATCAAACGCAAAAGCAGCGGAATAACGATAAATTATTATCGAAAAACAATAAAAAATTATTGACAAACGATTTTTCGCGTGATAGGCTGTTTCACGAAAGGAGACACCTGCCATGTGGAATGACCAAAAATCCATCACGCTTTCCCTCGTCTGCACCTGGGTCGCGATCGCGGCGGTCGCGGCGTTTGCCGTGAGCCTGCCGTTTGCGCCGAGGTGGTTTCCGTACGACGATTCGATCCTCTACGACCCGGAGCTCGTGGCGCGGCTGATGCCGGGACTGTACGGGTGCTGCGCGGCGGCGTTGGCCGCGCTCGTGCTGCTGCTTCTGCTGCTCGGGGCCATCCGCGCGGGCGAGGTGTTCACGCGCGCGAACGTGCGGCGGCTGCGGGCGATCTCGTGGTGCAGCTTCGCGATCTTCGCGATTCTCATCGTCTCGGCGGTGCTCGTCATTCCGACGCCCGCGATGATCGTCATCGCGCTCACGGCCGGCTTCTTCTGCCTGCTGATGCGCGTCGTGAAAAACGTCATCGACGCGGCCCGCCTCATCAAAGAAGAAAACGACTTCACGGTGTAGGGGGTGACATGATGGGAATCCGGATCAATCTCGACATCATGATGGCGAAGCGGCGCGTGGGCGCGGGCGACCTCGCGGCCCGCATCGGCATCACGCCCGTCAACCTTTCCATCCTCAAAAACAACAAGGCGAAGGCGATTCGCTTTTCGACGCTCGAAGCGCTGTGCCGCGAGCTCGACTGCCAGCCGGGAGAAATCCTGGCTTACGAAGAAGAAAAGGAGACAGACCATGAATAATAGGGAGTACACCTTCGAGAAAGGCGACGGTGCCTTTGCCGTCTTCATGCTCGTCTGCGGCTTTCTGTTTTGGGAATGGCTCTGGCCGAAGAGCGTGCCGGGCACGGAAGGGCAGTATTTTGACTACAATATGATGTCCGGCGACCTGACGGTGGCGCCCGGTCTCGGTGTGTCGCTCCTCATCTACACGCTTGCGGCGGCGGGGCTCGTCTACATGCGCGTCCGCGGGCACCGGCAGACCGCGCGCTCGCTGCCGTGGCTCTGCGCGCTCGCGGCCGGCGCGCTGCCGTTCCTGCTCTACCAGGGCACGATTGGCATGCACATCCTGCTGTTTTTCTTCGAGGCCGCGGTCTTCCTCGTCTGGCTCGCGACTACCTGCGGCACGACCGTGGGCGGGCGGCTCTCCGGCCTCGTATTCTTCGACGGGCTCGCGCAGCTTTTCCCGGTCGCGTTCGGCAATTTCACGGGCCTGTTCCGCGGCCTGCGCGACGGCACGAAGGAACGGGAAGGCAGCCGGCGCACGCTCACGGGCGCGCTCGGCATCCTCATCGCGCTGCCCGTCATCTGCGGCGTCGTGGCGCTTCTCTACGCGGCGGACGAGGGCTTCGCGGCGCTCGCGCGGAGCATCGCGGAGACGCTGCGGCTCGAGAATCTCGGGCGCTACCTCATCGAGGCCGCCGTCGGCGTGCCCGTCGCCTGCTACCTCTACGGCGCGTTCTACGGCAACACGCACGGCCGCAGGACGGGGGCCATCACGGAAGAGGGCATCGCGCGGTCGCTCGCGAAGGCGCACCGCATTCCCGCCGCCGCCGTCACCGCGCCGGTCGCCGTGCTCTGCGGGTTCTACGTCCTCTTCTTCATCGGCATGGGGCGCTACCTCTTCTCGGCGTTCGCGGGCGACCTGCCCGACGCGTATTCCTACGCGGAGTACGCGCGCAAAGGCTTCTTCGAACTCTGCGGCGTCGCAGCCATCAACCTCGGCGTGCTCGCCTTCACCTGGTGGTTTGCGAAGCGCGGACAGGCGGAGCGCCCGAAACGGCTGTGCGCCTTTGGCGGCATCCTCTCGGCCCTGACAATCCTGCTCGTGCTGACGGCGATGAGCAAGATGATGCTCTACATCGGCGAGTACGGCCTGACGCGGATGCGCGTCCATACCTTCTGGTTCATGATCCTGCTGCTCTGCGTGTTCGCCGCGCTGTTCGTCTGGCATCTGCGCGCCTACAACGCGGGCCGCCCGATTGTCTGCGCCGCCGTCGCCCTCGTCCTCGCGCTCTTCCTCGCCAACACGGACGGCGTCGTCGCGCGCTACAACGTGGACGGCTACCTCAGCGGGAAGTGCGAGGGCGTCGACATGACCACGCTGTTCGATTTGTCCGATGCGAAATACGCGTCGCTCGCGCGGCTCGCCGAAGAAGCCCCCGACCCTGCGGTGCGCTCCCTGGCGGTGAATTATCTGCGCGGTGTAAAGGTCGAAGTCCCCCTGCGCGATGTGTTCGACGGCTCGTCATACCTCGGTCTCGTCGAGCCGCTCATCTACAACCTGCCGTACAAGGCGCTGGAAGACGAATCCGTTCGCATCCCCTACATGGCTTGGAACCGCGAATCGTCCGCCGCCGCCGCGACGGTGGCGGGCTGAACCCCGCCCGCACCGCTACATCCCGCCGGCGATGCGCTTTTTCATGAGTTCGGGCTGGGTCGAGTAGGCGATGGCCGTGAGGTCCGTGATGACGCCGTCCTTGTAGAGCTTCAGCAGGCTCGCATCCATCGTGATCATGCCGTCGGCGGCCGACGATGTGATGAC
>JAISTF010000133.1 GCA_031272745.1 Eubacteriales Family XIII. Incertae Sedis bacterium | reverse complement strand
GGTCCCGGCGGGATACGAAGGCCAGACTTGGGAACTGTCGCTCGACGACCAGGGCAACGACCAGATGCCGCTCGGCCTCAGCGAGAAGGACATCTGCAAGGCGATCGAGTTGCGCACGAACGGGCAGGTCAAGATCACGCCGTATTTCAACAACTCGCTTCTTGAGCAAAACAACAAATGGCCGGGCGCCGTACAGGGCCTCGCGGACATCGTGCTCTACACGATCGACATGAACGCGGGCGCGCAGCCGATGCACAGCGTACTGAACCAGCCCGCGAACCTCCCGTACCCCTCGAACGCGAACACCGTGCTCGCGGTGCGCGAATTCATCGCGAACCATCCCGAGTTTGACGCGGAGACCGAGAGCCAGGGCGTCGTGACGATCAGCTACTTCTTCAACCCGGCGACGACCTTGCACATGGCGAAGGGCGAAGTCAAGGCGGCAACGGATCTCAAGGGCAAGAAGCTCATCGGCAACGCGAGCATCAAGCCATATGTCGAAGGCCTCGGCGCGGCGTCGATCGCGATGGGCCCCGGCGAGTTCTACACGTCGCTTGAAAAGGGCGTCGCGGACGGACTCGTCACGCACTGGGCCATCGTGCGCGACTTCAATCTGCTCGACGTCTTCGAGAGCCACACGATTCTCGGGTCTTCCACGGCGGGCATCAACGCGACCTGCATCACGTGGATCATGAACAAGGGCGTGTGGGACACCATCCCGCCGGAGTACCAGGCGGTCATCAAAGAGGAGTTTGACTGGGCCGGGTATTCGACGTGCCAGTACAACGACGCGGTGCGCGAAGCGGTCATCGCCGACGCGGAGGCCATGGGACAGGCCGTGAACATTCTCTCCGAGGAAGAGTCCGCGCCGTTCTTCGAGAACGCGACGGAAGCGTCGAAGGTCTGGATCGCGGCGGCAGAGGCCGAGGGCGTCACCGACGCGCAGGCGCTCTACGACGACTGGATGGCAGTGCTCGACAAATACAACTAAACCATCAAAAAACGCGGCGCCCCCCTCGCGGGGGCGCCTTTTTTTGTGATTGCAGGAGGCTATTCCAGGCCGCCGATCACGATGACGTTTTTGATCGCGCCGCCGTTTTCCGCATCTTCGATCGCCTCGTTGATTTTGTCGAGGGGGTAGTGCCGCGTCAACATGCTGTCGAGGTCGATCACGCCGTTCCGGTACATCTCCATGTATTTCGGGACATCCCGGCGGAAGGTCACTGCGCCCATCGCGCTGCCGGTGAACCGTTTGCCGTGCATGAATTCCATCGCCGTGATGTCGCTCATGATCTCCTGCTCGGGAAGCCGGTGGCCGATCAGGCAGACGAGCCCCCACGGCGCCGTGAGGTCGAGCGCCTGCCGCTTCATGCCTTCCCCCGCGACCGCGATCACGCAGTAGTCCGCGCCGTAGCCGCGCGCCACGGATTTGACGGCGTCAGCGGCCGATTCCGTCTTCGGGTTGACGAGCTTCGACGCGCCGAATTTCTTCGCGACCTCCAGCTTGCGGTCGTCTGTGTCGATCGCGATGATCGGGCTCGCGCCGGAAACGCGTGCGCCTTGGACGGCGGACAGGCCGACGCCGCCGCAGCCGATCACGGCCACGCTCTCGCTGGGCTGCACCTTGCAGCGGTTGAGCACCGCGCCGAAGCCCGAGATGAAACCGCACGCGAGCAGCGAGCCGACGGCGTACGGGATGTCGTCGTCGAGCTTCACGAGATTCCACTCCGGCGTATTCGTGTATTCGGCGAAACCCGTCGAGCAGGTGTTCGTCTGGATCGGGATCTCGCCGTTCGCGCGCGTGTACGGCCCCGGCGCCCGGAAGGGCAGCATCGGCCGGTTTTCGCAAAACCACTGCCGCCCGCGCAGACAGGGTTCGCACGCGCCGCAGCCTTCCCGGACAAGGCTGTTGAGCACGCGGTCGCCGGGCTTCACGTACGTGCATCCCGGCCCGACGGTGTCGACGATGCCCGCGATTTCGTGCCCGCCCGTCGCGGAGCCTTCAAAGGCGCCGTGCTCGCCGCGGATTCCGTGCAGATCGCTGTGGCAGATCGTGCAAGTCATGACCTTGAGGCGCACCTCACCTTCCTTCGGTTCCGCAAGCTCGCATTCCTCGATCACGAACGGATCGCCCATGCGGTTCACGATGGCCACTTTCGTCTTCATTTTCAATAACTCCTTTCCCGCAGCTTCTTCAAATCATATTGCTTCCGCCGTCCGCGACGAGCATCTCACCCGTCATGAACAGGTGGTTTTGCGAAAGGAAGAGGATGACGCGCGCAATGTCGATCGGCTGCGCGATGCGACCCATCGGCGTCGCCCCCGCCGCCCATTCGAAGGCTTCCTTCGGCGTTTGGGCGTGCATCGGCGTGTCCACCATGCCGGGCGCGATCGAGTTGAACAGGATGTTCTCCGCCGCGAAATGCTTCGCGAACGTCTTTGTCTGCACGAAGATGCCCGCTTTGGACGCGACGTAGGCCGCGCTGCCGACGCCGCCGTTGAAGCCAGTCACGGAGCTGATGTTCACGACGCGTCCGTATCGCCGCTCCCGCATGGCGGGCAGGCAGGCGCGGATCATGTTGTAGTGCCCGATGAGGTTGACGTCGAGGACGCGGCGGTACTGGTCGAGCGACGTCGTGGTCAGAAGGTCCGCGCCCATCTGGCCGTCTTCGCGGTCCACCTCGACGCCCGCGTTGTTGACGAGCACGTCGATCCGCCCGAAGCGGGCGAGCGTTCGCTCCGCCGCATCGAGCGTCTGTGCTTCGTCCGCGACGTCGAGCGCGACGCCGACTGCCTCGCCGCCCTCCGATTCGATTTCCGAGACGACCGCGTCGATCTTCTCCAGCGTCCGCGCGAGGACGGCCACTTTCGCGCC
>JAISTF010000113.1 GCA_031272745.1 Eubacteriales Family XIII. Incertae Sedis bacterium | reverse complement strand
CACACGGACAAACGTCCTGCCGGAGCAGAAACATCTGGGGCCGCGCACCTCGCCTCGGTTGATCTGATCGCGCACCGCAATGGTGTCCGTCTGATGGTCTCCGAAGCTGCGCACGGCGGTGATGCCGTACGCAAGGCAGAGGTTGCGCATGTCCAGAAAATTTCCGGACTGCTCGCTGCCCACCAACCCGCCGTTGGGAACGCCTCCGAAGTGGGAATGCGACTCCCAGAGCCCTGGCATGAGAACCTTCCCGCCCAGGTCTATGATGTCCGCCTCTTCGGGGATCGCAATGCGGCTTCCGACCGCAACGATGCGGGCGCCGTCCACAAGCACGCGCTGGCGTTTTCGCGGCGCCGCGCCGGTGCCGTCAATCACGGTGGCGTTTACAAATACAAACATCGTCTTCCTCCTCAAGCCAGATTCAAATAACACGCCGGGCGGATGCCGCCGCAGTCGCAATGCGAGTAAAACCCGTGGCCGGACAGTCCGCCGTCCAAGCTCCCGTCGGGCAGGACGTTGGCGACGTCGGTGCTGGCGTATCCGGGCGAACGAAGCCACCACCAGCCCGGCCGCCCCTTGTAGCGGGCGCAGCGCAGCGCTTCGGGAAGCACGTTCGCGTATTCGTCCAAGCTCAGCAGAAACAGGTAGTCCTGCGTGTCGTCTCCTGCGGGAATTGAGCAGTTGTCGGGGTTTTTGACATCCGCCAAAAGCACGCGCTCGCGCATTTCCGGCGGAAGGCTGTCAAAGAAATCCGCGTTGAGCCAACCCCGAATGGAGCACATATCCCAGCTCGCCGTGCCGCCGGGGCTGTGATAGGGCATCTGCGCCACGCAGTCTTTGGCGATCGCCAAGGCCCGCCCCGTCGCTTCATCGTACGTGGCGAGCAGCCATTCCACCGGCTCCGTGCCGGAGACGGGCGTCGACGGCGCGCCGTTCAGCCGATCCAAGATTTTTTGGGCTTCTTCTTTTCCGTTCATGTCGCCACCCTACCCTTCGTTCAGATCCAAATACATGGCGGGCCGCACGCAGCCGCTGTCGCTGTCCACATGATAGCCGTGCCCCACATATTTTCCGTGATTGTCAAAGCCGCCGTCAAGACCCCCGACGCGGTTCACGTTCGCAAAATTGAGCCTGTCGTAGCCGGGCGTCCGCAGCCACCACCAACAGGGCACGCCGCGCAGGCGCGCCACGCGGTACGCTTCCGGCATCGCGTTGTACTGGTCCGTGCTGAGCAGGAAGACGAAATCCTCCGTATCGTTGCCGCCGGGAACGACGCAAGCGTCGGGGTTTTCAATTTTTGTGCGGACGGCCTTCGCCCGCACCCCCTCGGGCAGGCTGTCGAGGAACTCCGTGTTGAGCCACGTCCGAAGCGAGCACTCTTCCCACGTGATCGGCGCCCATTCTTCATGAAACGACCTGTTCGCCACGCAGTCCTCGGCGATTACGAGCGCGCGGCCCGTGTTTTCGTCCAAATCGAGCAACAGCCATTTCGGGGTTTCCGGCCCCGCGCTCAGGCTGTTCAATGTATCCAATTTCTTTTGCGCATCCTCTTTGCCGATCATCTCGCCTCACCGACCTTCCTTTAGATCCAAATACATTGCCGGACGCACGCCGCCGCAGTCGCAGAAGGCGTAAAATCCGTGCGCGCCGATGCCGCCGTCCAATCCGCCGTCGGGATAGACGTCCGCGACGTCGCCCGTGGAATAGCCCGGCGACCGCAGCCACCACCAGCTCGCAGCGCCGCGATACGTGGCCTTGCGCAGAGATTCCGGCATGTCATAGTATTCGTCGATGCTGAGCAGGAACACCTTGTCCATCGTATTGTTCCCGCCGGGAATCGCGTTGCTGTACGGGGTTTCGATCTCCGTCTCCACCGCACGGCTTTGGACCGCTTCGGGAAGCGACGCGAAATATTCCTCGTTCAGCCATTTCCTGAGATGGCTCGTCTCCCACGTCACCACTTCGGGCGCGTGGTACGCCCGCAGCGCCACCACGTCCTTGGACAGGACGAGCGCGCGACCGGCCGCCTCGTCGTAATCGAGCATCACCCATTCGGGCGCGTCCGCACCCGTCGCGTTCAGTGCGTCGAGTACTTTTTGGGCATCTTCTTTTGAAAGCATTGTGTCAAGGCCTCCTCCTGCCTTTTACGGAAACGCTATGCGCTTCCTGTGCCACAGGAGCGCGAGGATATCGCGCTCCTGTGCTTCCGTGTAAATGACTGCCGACATCACCCGTTTGGATACATCCCCATCGCAACGAACATACAGATGATGCTGTATACGAAGGGGAATACGAGGTTCACCATGAACATGTATTTGTACCCGTCTTTCAAATCGTACCCAAACATGCGCATCGCCATCGTCACGGCGCCGCCGTGCGGCATCGTGTCAAACGTGTAGCACGACAGCTCCGCGAGGCGGTGTACCATGCCCGCGTTGACGCCCTGCTCGATCAACGACTTGCCGATGGTCGAGCTGAAGGCGGCGATGCCGCTGATGGGGTCGGCGCACATAGCGACGATGAGCATCTCGCCGAGCACGATAATGACCGCGGGGTGTACCTCCCAACCCATGATGGACGGGATGACCTGCTGATAGATCGCGGTGTTGGCGACGACCGTCGCAAAGCCGCAGACCGCGCAGACGCTGACGATGATCGGCTGCACCCTTTCGGACGCTTCCTTCAGATCGACGAGCAGGTTCGAGTGCGTCCATTTCCGGCAGGTCAGCATCATGTAGACCATGCCGATCGTCGTGGCGGCGACCATCGCCCACATCGAGGCCCAGCCGAGGCCGATGACGAACACCGCCGCGAGTCCGACTGCCAGGATGATCGGAACGATCGCGATGGCAAACGGCGGGCGATCCTCGGGAGCGCGCACTTCCGGCTCGTTGTCACGCGGATCGTACACAGCGCCTTCCGCGCGGCATTTTTTGACCACGCGATTCACAAAGATGATGACGAGAATCAGCTGGATGATGCACGCGATGACACCAAGCGCAGCGCCGTCATAGATCGTCGTGCCGAGGATCTCGGCGGGCAGCACGTTCGCTGTGGTCAGGCAGCCCGGCAGCACCGTCGCTGCGGTGCCTGCGCCGGCGACCGCGACCAGACCGACATAGCGCGGCAGCTTGGCCGAGCGCATCAGCGCGAACGCGATAGGCGGCATCAACGCGAAGTGCGGCGGGCCGGACATCGCGAAGAGCATCGTGACGGCCATCAGCACATAGATGACGATTTTCTCGCCCATCTTGGCGAATAGCACCATGCCTATGGTATCCGCGACGCCCGTGACCTCCATGATCTTACCGAACATGAAGCCGAACGTAAAGATCATAAAGAATCCGCCGATCATCATGGCAATACCGCCCGGGAAGACGGTAAAGAAATTCTCCGCAAAACCGCCGGCGGTGAAGAGCGACAACACCGCGGTCGCGATCAAAGCGGACACGATGGGGCTCGTCCCCCGATAGGTCAGCACCACGTAAATGGCGATCGCTATGATGAGTATGACGAGCGACAAACCTGTTCCTGCAACCATAACCTCTCCTCCTTTGGATAGATTCAAAAAATATTCCGATACCAACAACGATAACTTCTGTTTCCCAAACTCACGATGCTTCGGTTGATTTCAAGGCGCCCCTCCTACAGCGCGTCAACCACCCAATTGCGTGTGCAATCCGTATTCCTCGAACACGGATTTGACAGACTCCATATAGGCCTCGTCGGCCGCCGGCATCGTCAGCGGGTATTCCCTACCGAGCTGCTCGTACCGCTTCGTGCTGTAATTGTGATAACCGATCAGATCGACGCGCTCCACGGATTTCAAATCCGCGACAAACGCCGCCGTATCGTGCAGGTTTTGCTCCGAATCGTTGAACCCGGGGATGACGGGAATCCGGATGATGATGTCTTTCCCGCTGTCGTTGAGCGTCACAAGGTTTTCAAGGATCAATTCATTGGGTACGCCCGTCAGCCGCTGGTGCTCCTGCGAATCCATATGCTTGAGGTCGTACAACAGCAGGTCCGCTTCCGCGAGGCACTGAAAGCCCGCGTCCGTCGTCGTGTACCCGCAGGTGTCAATGGCCGTATGGATGAACGCCTTCTTGCATTTTTCCAATAATGCCAATGTGAATTCCGGTTGCATCGTCGCTTCCCCGCCGGCAATCGTGACGCCACCGCCGCTTTTGCTGTACACAAGCGTGTCCTTTTGCACGATGTCGAACACTTCGTCCGCCGTCATGGGCGTCCCGAACATGTCCAGCGCATCGCGGTAGCAGACAGCGGCGCATTTGCCGCAGTTATTGCACAGAGCGCGGTCGACGCTCAGGATCGGCTCGCCGTCCTCCGGGGCGGTGCGCAGGCGAATCGCGTCCACAGGACACACGCCTGCGCATTTCCCGCACCCATTGCATTCCGACGCCGTGACTTTCAATTCGTCATGCGTTTCCTGGCCTTCCACGTTGCAGCACCAGAGGCACCGGAGCGGGCAGCCTTTGAGAAAGACCGTCGTCCGGATGCCGTGGCCGTCCACGAAGGAACCGCGCACGATGTTGAAAATCAGCGTTTTCAAAGCGAGTCAAACTCCAAACGCGCGATGATGTCTTCCTGCATCTCCGGCGGCAGCTCCACGAAATACGCGCTCCACGTCGAGACGCGGATCAGCAGGTCGCGGTAGCGCTCCGGATGCTTCTGCGCGTCTCTGAGCATGTCGGTCGACGTGACGTTGAACTGAATCAGGAAGCCGCCCTGCTCCTGATAGGCGCGGATCAGGCTTGCGAATTTCTTGAGCTTCACGTCGTCCGCCAGCGCGTCCGGGCTGAAGCGCATGTTGAGCACGGAGCCCGCGGTGATCTTCACATGGTCGAGCTTCGCGACGGAGTTGATCGTGGCGGTCGCGCCGCTGACGTTTTTGCCCTGGCTCGGCGACAGGCCGCCGTCCGCGAGGGGCGCGCCGGCTTTGTGGCCGTCGGGCAGCGCGCTCACGACGTCGCCAAAGTTGATGCTCATCGTGGCGTAGCCGAGATACGAGTTCGGCTTCGCGCCCGCGAACGGCTTCTGCTTGGCCGCGTAGTCGCTGAAATGGATCAGCACGTCGTTGACGATGTCGTCGACAAAGTCGTCGTCGTTGCCGTATTTCGGGCATTTTTCAAGGATGGACAGCACCTCGTCGTAGCCCTCGAAATTCGCGTCGAGCGCGTCGATCAGCTGCTCCATCGTGATGGACTTGTCTTCGAAGACCGCCTTCTTGATGGCCGCGAGCGAATCGCCGACGTTGACGAGGCCACCGCCGTTGATGGGGTCGGTCCGGTACTCCGTGCCACCCGAGATCGCGTCGACGCATTTCTCGATGCAGCCGTCCATGAGCGCGGACTGGAACGGGCAGGGGCAGTACTCCGAGTAGACCTGGCGCGAGAGCAGGTGGAACGGGTAGATGTCCGTGACCATCTGCTCGAGCTGCGCCTTGTAGGCGTCGAAGACCTCCTCATAGGACGTGAATTTGCGCGGGTCGCCGGTCTCGACGCCGATCAGGTCGCCGGTCGCGCGGTGGCGGCCGTTGTTCAGCGCGAGCTCCAGCATCATCGGCAGGTTGTGCGTGTCGCCCGACAGGTCGAGCGAATGGCGCATGACGGTCGGGAACGTGCAGCCGACCACGACGTAGTCTCTGGCGTACTCGATCGGCTTGCCGTCGCTGAGCAGCATCTGGATCGACGTGTCGTCGCCAATGAATTTGAATTTGCCGTGCAGGTTTTTCGCGACCTCGCAGGCCTTCATCAGGAAGGCTTCCGGCGTGTTGCGGTTGACGCGGATGACGATGTCCTCGCTGGTCAGGCGCACCAGGTCCTCGGCCTCGAGCACGAGGTAGGACAGGTCGTTGACCGCGCATTTGCCGTGCGGCGTCACGCCGCCGATGGTCAGGTTGGAGATCATCGGGAAGCCCGGCGCGTTCTTCGCGTTGTTCGTGTCAAAGAAATTGCAGAGGCCGTTCATATTGATGAGCAGGCAGGAGACGAGTTCGATGGCTTCATCCCGCGTGATCTTTCCCTCGGCGATATCCTTCTCGTAGATCGGCAGCAGGTACTGGTCGATGCGCCCGAAGCTCATGCCCATGCCCCAGCCTTCGAGCATCAGCGCCACATAGGTGAACCACATGGACTGGATGGCTTCGTGGAAATTCGAGGCCGGGTATTCCGGAACAACCTCGCAGACCGCCGCGATCTTCAGCAACTCGGCCTTGCGCTCGGGGTTGGTCTCCTTCTCGGCCATCTCCTTTGCGAGCGCGACATAGCGCTTGGAGAATTTGATGAGCGCGTCGATCGAGATGTCGACGGCCTCGAGCCAGTCGAGCTTTTCTTTCTTGTCCGGAACATCCTCTTTTTCGAGGCGCGCCTTGCGCTCGGCGACGTCCTCGCGCAGCGCTTTCAGGCCGCGCGCGACGACGATGTCCACGCCCGGCGACACATGGCAGCGGTGCTGGCCGTCGGCCGGCGCGCTGATGGGGATGTTGGTCCGTCCGATGCGGCTCGACAGGTATTCGGGCATGGGGCCGAGCCATTTGCTGTACGCGCAGTTTTGATCCCAGTACGGGACGAACTCCGCCATCTTCGCGGCGTCTTCCTCGGAGATCTGCTGGAACGTGTCCCATTCGCGGGTCGACATATCCGGCAGCGCGTCGAGGTACCATTTGTTGTTGACCTCGACGATCAGCGGCGCCGCGCGGCGCTTGCTGGTCGCGCGCCCGACGATCAGCTCGTCGTCGAAGATGTTGATCGTCATTTCC
>JAISTF010000088.1 GCA_031272745.1 Eubacteriales Family XIII. Incertae Sedis bacterium | reverse complement strand
CGACGACGCCGATCTCGCTCGCGCCGGGCGAAATCAAGGACGTGAGCATCATCCTGAAGACGCAGGCCGGCCGCATCGGCAAGGCGACGAACCTCGCGGAGATCTCGGAAGCCAAGGACGGCAACAACAACGTGATCGACGGGCAGACGGGCCACAACAAGGACGAAGACAGCAATTACGACGACGACCCGACAAACGACGTCTCGGGCGGCAAGACCGAGGATGACACGGGCACGGCCAGCGTGGACGCGCCGGCGTCCGACAAGCCCGCTTCGTTCGAGAAATTCATCTCGAACGTGTGGCGCGACGCGAACGGCGACGGGATCGTCGATCCGGACGAGACGGTGTACGACGCCGACGAGGCGCAGCCCGACGCGGGCGAGCCCGGCTATGCGCCGCAGAGCGTGCGGAAGGGCGACTACGTGACGTTCCGCCTCGAGGTGCGCAACAACGGAGAGAACCGGATCTTCGCGACGAAGATCGAAGACTGGTTCGACCCGGCGCTGTACACGTTCGCCGACACGAGCGGCAATTGGGACGTGGCCGGCACGACGTACGTGCACGACCACATCCATACGCCGGGCCTCGACTACTACGAGTACGTGGGCCCGCCGATCCTGCTCGAGCCCGAAGGCTCGACGGACGGCGCGTCGCCGCCGAACCCGACGGACGTGGCCTATGTGGAGATCACGCTGCAGGTCAGCGCGACCTACGACGGCACGCTGACGAACCGGGCGCGCGTGACGGCGATCACCCCGCCTCAGGCGCACGACCCGCTGACGACGGCCGACGAGAGCCTGACGCCGGATACGAACCGCAAGCTGCCCACGCCGGGCGACGACGAGGCGGACGCGCGTCCGGAGGTCTTCGACCTCTCGCTGAAGAAGGCGCTCGCGCTCTACCAGGGCGGCACGGCCGATTCCGACCCGCTCACGTCCCCGTGGCTGCTCGCGACGCAGACGCCGAACCGCATCGCGGACGCGCGGCTCGTCGAGTTCGTGCTGACGGTGACGAACGAGGGCAATATGCCGGCGGTTGCGACGAAGATCATCGACTACATCCCGGCGGGGCTCCTCTTCGTGGACCTCGGCGCGCAGATCGACCCGTCCGACCCGGGCTCCCCGACCTACGACGACGTCTACGGCGCCGTCAGCGTCGGCGGCGGCAGGACGGTGCGCGAGATCAACGCGTACTGGGCGCAGAGCGCGCCGTATCGCCCGGCGGTCTACGACTGGGGCGACTCCGCGAACGCGGCGGGTGACCCGACAAACGCGCCGCTGCTGCAGCCGGGCGAAAGCGTGGCGGTGCCGATTGTGTTATTGACGGATCCGGAGCCGGATCCGGACCGGCTCGGGGCCATCGTGAACCTTGCGGAGATCATGGGCGTAGCGGAGCCGAATCCGGGCTACGACCCGAGCAGGCCGGTGAACGACGATCCGACCGATCCGCTGTACAATCCGGAGTACCTGCCGGTCGAAGACGCCGATTCGGCGTACGACCCGGACATCGACGGCGACGGCATCCCGAACGAGGACGACGACGACGTGGACGGCGACGGCATTCCCAACAACGAGGACGGCACGGTGGACGGCCTTGCGGACGAGGACGACCTGGGCCGCGCGTCGATCGAGACCATCCCGGTGGCGGTCGTCGTGCAGGCGGACAAGGACACGATCAAGCAGACGGCGGCGATGTACGACACGACGGAGGGCGACAAGGCCATCTACACGAACACGGACGACCCGGACGACAGCTTCATGTACGACGTGAATTTCCGTTCGATGTCGACGGTGCGGCTTGACGAATTCCTCGTGACCGACCCGCTCGAAGGCGAAAACGCCGGCATCGCGCCGGGGCTCGACGGCAAGCTCGGCACGGGCGACGACCTCGTGGTCGACAACCAGGGGCATCCGGTGGACAAGGTCATCTTCGAGGAGATCTGGACGCCAGTGGCCTGGGGCGACGTGGACGGCTACGTCGACATCCTGTACCAGACGAACCTGACGGAGCAGGGCGCGTACGACCCGCAGATCCCGACGAAGGACGGCGACGCGTACGGGCCCGCGAGCGGGAACACAGGGAAGTACGACAACATCGGCTTCAAGCGGTGGCCGTCGACGCTGCAGAACGGCCTGCCGGCGACGACGCCCGCGGGCGCGAACAGGCCGCTCGCGACGACGCGCTACCATCTGTACATGAGCGACATCACGCTCGGCGCGGGCGAGTACCTGACGGCGATCCGGTTCAGCTACGGCAAGGTGCGCGTGGGATTCACGACGCAGAACTACCGCGACAAGTCGATCAACACGGAGCAACGCGACCTTTCGGGCGAGATCACGCTGGACAGCAAGGACGATCTGCTCGAACTGGACGGCGACCCCGAAGCGGGCGCGTACCAGACGCTGGCCTTGCCGGGGCAGACGTCCTATCAGGTGCTGGCGACGTCGTTCGGGACTGGCGTCGCGAACAAGACGGAGGGCATCACGCGCAACTACGTCGACTGGACGCCGAAGGTGACCGACCCGTTCTACAGCCGCGAAGCCGCGCAGGCGACCGGCCTCATGCCGGCGAACTACCTCGTGCGCGCCAGCCGCGCCTCGTCGGGCGCCGAACAGATCGACTCGTCGGTCAGCGTGGTCGGCTCGCGCGGGCTCGGCGGCCGCGTGCCGGAAACGGACGCGAACGGGAACAAGAACGCGAACGCGGGCCAGCCGTCGGCGAACCCGAACGACGTCTACCATCTGTCCGACAAAAACAGCGACGCGGTGCGCACGACGGTCTTTGAGACGATCACGGTGCTGCCGAAGGAGACGACGCCGCTCGCGTCGTACGAAGGCCGGATGCCGAAGGAGGTCGCGAAGACCGAGACGACGCCGGGCGACGTGGTGACGGTGGGCTCGTCCGGGCAAACGGCGAAGACGGGCGACGCGATGAACCTGCGGCTCATGATCCTGCTGATGGCGGCCTCCGCCGCGGCGATCGCGCTGCTCGCGCTGTCGCGGCGCCGCCGCCGGAGAGGCGAAGGCTCGGCGCTCGGCGCGCGCAGCCTGAGCCTGCTGCTCTGCGCGGTCGTCCTGACGGCGACGGCCTTCGCGGCCTTCCCGGGATTCGCCTTCGCGGCGAGCTCGGGCGGCGGCGACACGGTCGGCGGCGTGAGCGGCGTCCTCACGGACAAGGAATACAAGGATCTGAAGAAGAAGGTGCCGGGGCTGAAGGGCACGAAGACGGAGCTGACGTTCGAGCGGCAGGTCGACAAGGACATGTCCTTCCCGAACGCGGACTACCCGACCGCGCTCGACCGCAACGACGTGTCGCTCATCCCGACGCAGGTGACGTTTGACGTGACCGACGCGGACAGCCCGTCCGGCACGGCGAAGGCCGCGCTCACGCTCGCGGAGATCTCGTTCACGGTCGCGACGCGCGACGCGTCGGGTTTCCCGACGTCGTACACGGCGCAGGCCGTCTACCGCGGCATCGAGACGTACAAGGAAGGCGGCTACTGGCTCGTGGACGACGAGTGGTCCGACGAGATCAAGACGCTATCGAAGAAAGGCGAGACGACGACCGTCGTCGTCGGGAGCGGCGACGGCGGCGCGGCGGCCGCCGCCGCGACAGCCGCGCGGACGGGCACGGGCGGCACGGGCGCGGGAGACGCGCCGGCCGCGCCGCAACAGGCGGGAACAACGAAATCAGGAGAAGGTGCAACCGGGGGTGTGGCATCGGAAGGCGCGGGCGGCGCGGAGCCGCCCGCCGCCGAAGCCGAAATCGGCGCGGACGGCGTGCCCCTTTCGGGCGACAAGGCCGCGGGCGACGGCGACGGCGCCTCCTCGGCGATGACCACGCAGACCCGCGTCCTCATCACGATCCTGTGCATCGTGGTCGCCGCCGCCATCCTGCTCACGGTGATCGCCCGCCACCGCAAGCGGGCGCAACTCAATACTTCCCGAGGGTCTTGACGGTCTCGAACATGGCTTCGACGTTCTCCTCTTTGGCGCCGTCGAAGCCGCAGCCCGTCTCGAAGATGTAGCCGCCGCCGGGCGCGCATGCGTCGAGCAGGCGCTTGCATTCCTCGACGACGCGCTCCTTCGTGCCGAATTCGAGCAGCCAGACGGGGAAGCCGCCCGCGATGCAGGCGGTGCCACCGAGGATTTTCTTCGCGCCTGCCATGTCGACGTCCTCGAAGTGGAAGATGACCTTGCCCTTCGGCACCTCTGTGAGATGCGGCAGGCGCGAATTGTACGGCCCCTCCGTATAGATGTAGGGCGTCATTCCGTTCTTGATGATTTCTTCAATAATGGTCCTCAGGTCGCACCAATACAGGTCGCGGAACTGCTCGTCGCTCATGAATTTGTCCATGCCTTTGTGCAGTGGCATGAAGACGCAGCGGCCCTTCAGGAACCGTCCTTGCGCCCGGATGAACTCCAGCGTGTGTTCAAGGCGCGCGTCGCAGAATTTGCGGATGAGGTCCTGGTGGTCGAAGAGGTCGATCATCGTGTCGACGGTGCCGCGGATGAAGTCGCTGTACTCGTCGAACGGCACCATCGCGATGCCCCTCGTCATCACGGGGAAGCCGAGCTCCTCGAAGCGGTCGTCGAGCGCCGTGCTCTTCTTCGCGAGCTCCTCGTTCATCTCGTGGATCGCCCAAAGCTCCTCGATCGCGCGGCGCACGCCGGGCGCGCTGAACGCGGCGGCGACTTGGCTCTGGTCATAGGACGGCCCGAGGCGCGAGACGCCGAGCCCCTCAAAAGGCGTGAGCAGATCCGAGATCTTCGGCAGGCCCTTTTCAAGCAGCCAACCGGTATAGTCTCGCTGGAAAAACGGCATCTCCTCGCCGAGCAGCACGGGGTATTCGACGAACTGGTGGATGGAGTTGTCCGGCACGCGGCCCTTCGGATCGCCGGCCCAGATCAGCGTCTTCGATTTCATTCGCTCAAGGATTTTCCCCTTGCCCATGTAGACGTGCTGATGCCCCGTCACCTGGTCGGGCTCGAAGTCGAGCACGTATTTGACGTAGCACTCGGCGCCCTTGTCGAAATCGTAGAGCGCGTCCTTCATCGTGCACCCCGCGCGCAGGATGGGCCAGCACTGCATCGGCGGGCAGACCGGCACGCGGTCCGGCTCCTTCAGCGCCGCCGCATCTTCAAACCGTTTTCTTCTCGCGTTCAGATCGGACACCGAAATACCTCCCTCGGATTCACTTTTCACCTTGATTCCTTTGATTTCCATCATAAAAATTCGCAATATTTGCTTTTCCATCATACGATTCCGTGATAGAATAATCAAGCGTCGCGTCGCGGCGCTTTCGTGTGTGCAAGCGGAGTCATAGGAGATTCACGGATGAAAGGGTACAAAACCGAACAAATCAGAAACGTCATCCTGCTCGGCCACGGCGGCAGCGGGAAGACGACGGTCGCGGAGGCTGCGCTGGCGCAGACGGGCGCCGTCAGCCGCATGGGGAAAGTCGAGGACGGCAACACCGTCTCGGATTTCGAAAAAACGGAGATTGAGAAAGGTTATTCGATTTCCACGGCCGTGGTGCCCGTGGAATACAACAAGTTCAAGATCAATTTCTTGGACACGCCCGGGTTCTTTGATTTCGCGGGCGAGGTCGCGGGGACGATCCGCGCGGCCGAGGCGGCGGTCATCGTCGTCGACGCGTCGGCGGGCGTGCAGGTCGGCACGGAGAAGGCGTGGGAAGTCTGCCGCGAGGCGGGGCTGCCGCGGCTGTTCCTCATCAACAAGACCGACAAGGAAAACGTCAACGTCGCGGACGTCATCGCGCAGCTCAAAGCGAAGTTCGGGACGAGCGTCGCGACGCCGGACGACAAGGACGGATTGTCCGAAGCCATCGCGGAAACGAGCGAAGAGCTGATGGACATCTATTTCGACAAAGGGGAGTTCACGGACGACGAGTTCGCGAAGGGGCTCGCCGCGGGCATCGCGTCGGGCGACATCGCCATCGTGCTGCAGGCGAGCGCCGTGAAACAGGAAGGCGTCAAGGAATTTCTGGACGCGGTCGTGAAATACGTGCCCGCGCCGTCGGCCGACCCCGCGGGCAAGGTCAGCGCCTTCGTCTTTAAGACGATCGTCAGCAAGACGGCCGGCAAGCTGTCCTATTTGAAGGTCATGAGCGGCAAGGTCACGCCGGGGCTCGAGCTTTTCAATGTCGCGGCGGAGAAGCCCGAGAAGCTCTCGGCGATCTTCTTCGTGCGCGGCAAGACGCAGGCGGAAGCGCCCGAGGCGGCGGCCGGCGACATCTTCGCGGCGGCCAAACTCGCGGACACGCACACGGGCGACACGCTGCGCGACAAGAGCTCGGACGCGGCGTATCCGCCGATCGCCTATCCGCAGCCCACGCTGTTCCTCGCCATCGAGCCGAAGGCGAAGGGCGACGAGGAGAAGATCGGCGCGGGGCTTGCGAAGCTCCACGACGAGGATCCGTCGTTCTCCATCGAAATCAACGGCGAGACGTCGCAGCGGCTGCTCGGCGGGCAGGGCGAGATCCAGATCGGCATCCTGCAGGCCAAGCTGAAGGAGCTCAACGGCGTCGACGTCGACCTGCTTGACCCGAAGGTGCCGTACCGCGAGACGATCAAGGGCGTTTCGGACGTGCAGGGCAAGCACAAGAAGCAGACGGGCGGCGCGGGCCAGTACGGCGACGTCCACATCAAGTTTTCGCCGACGACCGAGGACTTCGAGTTCGGCGAGGAGCTGTTCGGCGGCTCCGTCCCGAAAAACTACGTGCCGGCGGTCGAAAAGGGCCTGCGCGAGTGCATGCTCAAAGGGCCGCTGTCGGGCTCGCGCGTGACGGGCATCAAGGCGATCCTCTACGACGGTTCGTACCACGACGTCGACAGCTCGGAGATGGCGTTCAAGATCGCGGCGTCCCTCGCCTTCAAGAAGGGCATCGAGGAAGCCAAGCCGATTCTTTTGGAGCCGGTCATGCACGTCGAGATCCTCGTGCCGGACAATTTCCTCGGCGACGTCATGGGCGACATGTCGAAGCGCCGCGGCAAGATCCTCGGCCAGGAGCAGCAGTCGGGCGGCCGCCTCAAGCTCATCGCCGAAGCGCCGCAGGCGGAGATGTTCAAATACGCGATCGCCCTGCGTTCGATGACGCAGGCCAGAGGCAGCTTCACGATGCAGTTTGAGCGCTACGAGGAAGTTCCCGCCGCGATCTCGCAAAAGATCGTCGCGGACTACAAGGCTTCGCAGGAACAGGATTGACGAAAGGGCGCGGTCTGCGCCTCAGACCATCAGCGCGGCGATGGCGTCCTGAATGGATTTTACGGGTACCAAAGCGAGCCCCTTCGGGGGCTTTGTTTTTTCGGCGTTTTTGGCGGGGAGGATGAGCGTTTTGAAACCGAGACCCGCGGCTTCGGCGGCGATGCGGTCGGTGTGGCGGACGCTGCGGATTTCTCCGGAGAGGCCGATTTCGCCGACGGCGAGCGTGCCGTAGGGGATGGGGACGCTCTTCGCGGACGACCAGACGGCAAGCGCGCAGGCGAGGTCGATGGCGGTGCCTTCGGGCCGCAGGCCGCCGACGATGTTGACGTAGACGTCGGAGTCGCCGAGGTACAGCCCCGCCTTTTTTTCAAGCACCGCGAGCAGCATGGCGAGCCTTGCGCCGTCGACGCCGAGCGCGGTGCGGCGCGGAAAGCCCGAGCCCGCGTGCGCGGTCAGCGCCTGAAGCTCCATGAGCAGCGGGCGCGTGCCTTCGTAGACGCCGGTGACGATCGTGCCTTCGGCTTTGCGCGCGCCGCCGTCGTCCGCGCCGCCGCCGAACCCGCCGCTGTCAAGCAAAATGCCGGACAGGTCCGTGATTTCGGCAAGCCCGTCCTCGCGCATGTCAAAGGCGCCGACTTCGCTCGTCGTGCCGAAACGGTTTTTGCTCGCTGTCAGCAGGCGGAAGTCCCGCTCGCGTTCGCCCGAAAACGCGAGCACGCAGTCGACGAGGTGTTCGATGACCTTCGGGCCCGCGAGCTCGCCGGCCTTCGTGACGTGGGCGACGATGAAGACGGGGATGCCGTATTCCTTGCCGATGCGCATGAACACGTCCGCGCAAGCCCGTATCTGGGAAACCCCGCCGGCCGCCGAGGAGAGCTCCCCCGTGTACATCGTCTGGATCGAGTCGATGACGAGAAAATCCGGCCGCAGCGAGAGCACGTTTTCGCAGACCGCGTCGACGTCCGTCTCGTTGAGCATCAGCACGCCCTCGGGAATGGATGCGGCCAAGCGGTCGGCGCGCATACGGATCTGCTCGGCGCTTTCCTCGCCGGAGACGTAGAGGCAGGTGAGCCCGCGCGCGGCCATGTGGAGCGCGGCCTGCAGGATGAGCGTCGACTTGCCGATGCCGGGCTCGCCCGCGATGAGCGTGAGCGTCCCCTTCGTGAGCCCGCCGCCGAGCACGCGGTTGAGTTCGCCGATGCCCGTGTCGATGCGGTCGGCCGCCCCGGAGGTGACATCCCGCAGAGGCACCGGCTTGCGCGACAAAGCCGCGACAGCGGATCTTGGATTATTGCCGGAAAGGCGGGAAGGGGCGGAGTCCGCGGGGCGGATGCGCTCTTCCGTGAAGGAGTTCCAGGCGCCGCAGACGCATTGGCCCATCCATTTGGCGGACTCATAGCCGCATTCGCCGCAGACGAAGACCGTTTCCCGTTTTGCCATGCTATCCCCCGATCTCCACTTCGGGCTGCGCGTCTTCCGTCGTGCGCAGCTCGAACCAGAACGTCGACCCTTTGCGCAGCGCGCTGCGAACGCCGAACCGCGCCTTGTGCAGCACGAGGATTTCCTTGACGATCGACAGGCCCAGGCCCGTCGAGTCCGTGCGGCTGTGGTGCGCGCTCGTTTGGTAGTAGCGGTCCCAGATGTGCTTCAAATCGCGCTTGGAGATGCCGATGCCGAAGTCCGTGACCTCGCAGCGCACGAGCCCCTTGCTTTCGACCATGCGGATCTCCACGGTCTTGTCCTTGCCGCCGTATTTGAGCGCGTTCGAGATCAGGTTGTCGAGCACCTGTTTGATGCGCGTCTCGTCCGCGCGCACGACGCCTTCGCCCATGCTGACGAAGACGAGTTTGTAGCCGTCCTGTTCGACGAAGGCCGAGTAGGAGGCGATCGTCGCTTCGATGAGATCCTTCAGCGAGAAATCCGTGAAGCGGATCTGCTTCTCGCCGGATTGCAGGCGCGAGATGTCGAGGAGTTCCGCGATCATCGCGGACAGGCGCTCGGTCTCGTCCATGATGACGGACAGGTGCGCCTCGCGCTTCTCGGGGTCGTCGCCGGAGAAATCGTGGATCATCTCCGCGTAGGAGCGGATCATCGTGAGCGGCGTCCGCAGGTCGTGGCTGACGTTCGCGATGATGTCGCGCTCGATCGTGCGCGTCTCCGCGAGCGTCTCCGAGGTGTAGGTGAGCGTCTCTGCGAGCTGGTTGACTTCCGAATAATGCGTCGACGGGAAGTCGATGCCGAAATTGCCGTCGCCGAGCTCTTCCGCGCGCTCCGCGATCTGGATGATGGGCTTCGTGATCATGCGCGACAGGTAGAAGCCGATGAGCAGCGCGAGCAAAAGCGCGATGATCGTGACGTAGATGAGCTGCTGCGTGAGGATTTTCACGGTCGAGCCGACGGGGTAGAGCGGCGAGAAGACGAAGAGCATGAGCGGGTCGGGTTTCGCGGGCGGCGACCAGCCGGGGAAGATTTCGCCGGGCGCCGTGTTCATCTCGTCGCCCGCGCCCTGGATGTAGATCACCTCGGGCGGCGCCTGGGTCTCCTCGGCGGCCTCGGCGCCCTCGGGCTCCGGCGTGATGAGGAACGAGGCGTATTCGAGCGTCTTCTGATCCGTGTTCGGCTCGAGCGTCTGCTTGCTGTAATTCGGCTGGCCCGACGCGGCGAGCTCCGCCTTCAGCGTTTCGATCTCCTTGCGGTAGATCGTCGGGTAGTACGAGCGCGGCGTCTCCTCGGTCGGCAGCTCTTCGATCTGGTTGCCGGACGCGTCCGTCTGCGTCGTCGTGTCGATGTTGGGCATGAAGCGCCGCACGCCGCTCTGCGTCTCGATCTGGATGTACATCTCATAGTCGCGGCAGATTTGGTTGATGAAGCTGCGCGTCTCCGGCGACAGCTCGTTTTCGAGGATGCGCGCCTCGATCTGGCTCGCGATGCTGCGCGTCTCGCTCGTCTTCATGTCCTCATAGCTGTAGTTCAGGAAAAACACCTGCAGGATCCACAGCATGACGATGAGGATGACGGCGAACAGCCCGAAGTAAAACCAGAGGCGGATCTTGAGGCTGCCGAAGTCAAAGAATTTGAGCAGCTTCCGGAACGCCGAGGCGGTGTTATCCTTCAAATTTGTATCCCACGCCCCGAAGCGTCACGATGCGGCCGCGGTACGGGCCGAGCGCGCCCCTGAGGTTTTTCACATGCGTGTCGATCGTCCGCACGTCTCCGAAATCGTAGCCCCAGATGTCGGAGAGCAGCACGTCGCGGGACAGCGCGATGTTTTTGTTTTGCACGAGGTAGACGAGCAGGTCGTATTCCTTCGGCGTCAGCTCGATCTTCTCCTCGTCGATGGTCACCTCGCGCGCGAGCAGGTTGATGACGACGCCGTCGAAGGCGAGCCGGTCTTCCGCGTTTTCCTGTGGCTTCGCGCGGTTCAGGATGGCGCCGACGCGCGCCATGAGCTCCTTCGGGCTGAACGGCTTCACCAAATAATCGTCCACGCCCACCTCGAACGCAAACAGCTTGTCGTACTCCTCGCTGCGCGCCGAAAGCATGATGACGGGCACGTTGTCCTGCTTCTTGATCTCCTTGACCGCGGAGAACCCGTCGAGCTTCGGCATCATCACGTCCATGACGACGAGGTCGAAATCCTCGTCGCGGCAGCGCGCGACCGCCTCCATGCCGTCCGTCGCCTCGGCGACCTCATAGCCGTTGAACTCGGCATACTCGCGAATCACTTCGCGAATGCCCTTCTCATCATCTACAATCAATAATCTTGCCATTCCCCACACTCCTCTTTATCTTGTCGCTAAGGTGAAGTATATCACAATGCTGGCAAAGCGGAGAAGACACTGCGTTTGATTTTTCACGTTTTCCGTGGTATACTGGACGTCGGTATTGGGAAACGGGAAACGGAGGTACCATGTATACTGTCGGGGACAAGATCGTCTATCCCATGCACGGGGCCGGGACGATTGAGGGAATTGAGGAGCAGGTCTATCAGGGAGAGCGGCGGAAATATTATATTTTGCAGATTCCCCAAAACGACATTCGCATCATGATTCCGTGCGACCGGACGCAGGATGTGGGCGTGCGCAGCCTCATCAAGAAAGCGGAGGTCGCGAAAGTGCGCGAGACGCTGTGCGGCAAGTCGACGGAGATGGCGAAGGTGTGGAACCGCCGCTATCGCGACAATATGGAAAAGCTCAAGACGGGACAGATCACGCATGTGGCGGAGGTCGTCCGTGACCTGATGCGCGTCGACCGCGAGAAGCGGCTTTCGACGGGCGAGAAGAAGATGCTCTCCAACGCGAAGCAGATCCTTCTCAGCGAGTTGTCATTGGTAAGCGGAAAGGGGGTTGACGAGCTGACTCTTCTCATAGAGCAGCAAGTGATGGCATGATCAAAAACTTCATAAGGGGCGGTATCACCTTTCTGGGATTCTGGATCGGTTTCGGCATTTTCACGCTGGCACGGGGGCTGCTGGTCGGCGTGCCCAAAGAGCGGCTCGACCTGTTCGCCGTGATCAGCGGGATTGTAATCGCAATTATTTTCTTTTTATTAACGCCGGTACTGATCAAACTGAGCTCCCGGATTGCGGGGAATATCGACAAAGAGACGAGGCATCTGTCCGCGGTGGATTTCATCACGGGCGTGGCGGGCCTCATCATCGGGTTGGTCATCGCGATGCTGATCAGCAACCCGATCACAGCATTCATACCATTCATTTCGCTCAACCCGACGGCGGCCGTCGTGGTCACGGTGGCGATCTATATCATCCTTGCCTGGCTCGGCATCGTCATCGGCTCGCGCAAAGGCCGGGACCTCGTGAACATGGTCCTGAATTCCAGACGCGAGCTGCGGCGCGACATCGCGGAGGGGGCGGCGGCCGTGCGCGGCGCGGCGGGCCCGACGGCGCGGGAACTGCGGGAAGCAAAACGGCAGGAGCGTTATTCCACGCCGAAAATCTTTGACACGAGCGTCATCATTGACGGGCGCATCGCGGACATTTTGAAGGCGGGATTCCTCGAAGGGCGCATCGTGATTCCGGATTTCGTGCTCGTGGAGCTGCGGCATATCGCGGATTCGTCCGACGGGCTGAAGCGCAACCGCGGGCGGCGCGGCCTCGACATCCTGAACAAAATCCAGGAGGATTTCGGCGTGGACATCTACGCGACGGCTTCGGACAAAAATCTGGAGGACGTCCCCGAGGTGGACGTGAAGCTGCTCAAGCTCGCGCAGTCGATGAAGGGCAAGCTCGTGACAAACGACTACAATTTGAATAAGGTCGCCACCATCCAGAACATCCCCGTGCTCAACATCAACGACCTCGCGAACCGGCTGAAGCCGGTCGTGCTGCCGGGCGAGGAGATGACGCTGTACTTGGTCAAAGAGGGCAAGGAGCGCGGGCAGGCGGTCGCGTATCTCGACGACGGGACGATGATCGTCGTGGAAGACGGGAAGGGGCAGATCGGGAACACGGTCGACGTGGTCGTGACGTCCGTGCTGCAGACCGCCGCCGGCCGCATGATCTTTGCGCGGTTGGGGTAGCGATGTACAAGGGCAGGCCGGTGGCGGCGATCATCGCGGCGGGCGGCGCCGGGACGCGCTTCGGGGGAGACGTGCCGAAGCAGTTTCGGGATGTCGGCGGCAAGCCGATGTGGGCGCGCGCGGCGGCGGCGTTTGCGGAGCATGAGGCGGTCGACGAGGTCGTGGTGGTGGTGCCGGAGTCGGGAGCGGGATTTGAGAATAACGGAAATGATGTGTGTTTTGTTTCCGGGGGAGCGGACCGGCAGGCGTCCGTGCGGAACGGGCTTGCGGCGGTTTCGTTTGCGGACGGGCTGGCGCTGATCCACGACGCGGCGCGTCCGTTTGTGTCAAGGGAAGTGATTGACAGGGTGATCGAGGGCGCGGCGTCCTGCGGCGCGGCGGTTCCAGGGGTGCCCGTGACGGACACGATTTATCAGGGCGAAACGGCGCTTGACAGGGAAGCGCTTCGGGCGGTGCAGACGCCGCAGGGATTTGATCTCTGCCTGATCCGTGCGGCGCACGCGCGCGCGGCGGAGGCGGGGGCGTCGTATACGGACGACGGGTCCTTGGTGCTCGCGGCGGGGCACGCGGTGCGCGTCGTCGAGGGGGACGCGGCCAATGTCAAGGTGACGACGCCGACGGATATGGAAAGCGCGACGTGTTCGGCGATCGGCGGGCGGCAGGATGCCGCCCCTACGGCAGGCATTGATGGCGGTGCGAACAGGGCGGGCATTGGTGCTGGCGCGAGCAGGGTGGGCATCGGGTTTGACGCGCACCGGTTCGTGGGCGGGCGGCCGCTCATCCTCGGCGGGGTGGAGATCCCGTTCGAGATGGGCCTTCAGGGACATTCGGACGCGGACGTGCTGACGCACGCGTTCATGGACGCGATCCTCGGGGCGCTGCGCCTCGGCGACATCGGCACGCTGTTTCCGGATTCCGACCCCGCCTACGCGGGCGTGTCGAGCATGAAATTGCTCGCGGACGTCACGCGGCGGATGCGGGGCGCCGGCTATGAAATCGAAAACGCGGACGGCGTCGTCGTCTGCGAACAGCCGAAGCTCGCGCCGCACCGCGCGGAGATCGAAAAACGGCTGGCCGATGCGCTGGGCGTGCCCTCGGGCCGGGTCAGCGTCAAAGGGACGACGACGGAGCGGCTCGGGTTCACGGGGCGCGAGGAAGGGATTGCGGCGGAGGCTGTGGTATTATTGAAAAAAAAGGCGTGGGTATGAGGCTGTCGAAAATGCATTTCACGACGCTCCGCGAGGCGCCGAGCGACGCGGAGATTCCGAGCCATGTATGGCTGCTGCGCGCGGGCATGATCCGCAAGTCCGTCGCGGGCGTGTACAATTTCATGACGTTCGGGTGGCGGACGGTGCGCAAGATCGAGCAGATCGTGCGCGAGGAGATGGACGCGGCGGGCGCGCAGGAGATCATCACGTCGCCCGTGCAGCCGGCGGAGCTGTGGCATGAGTCGGGGCGCTGGCAGGTCTACGGGCCGGAGCTGTGGCGGCTGAAGGACCGGCACGGGCGTGAGTTCGCGCTGGGGCCGACGGCCGAGGAAGTGTTCACGGACATCGTGCGCAACGAAATCAGCTCGTACCGGCAGCTTCCGCGCAACCTCTATCAGATCCAACTGAAATACCGCGACGAGGCGCGCCCGCGCTACGGGCTCATGCGCAGCCGCGAATTCATCATGAAGGACGGGTATTCGTTTGACGCGGATCCGGCCGGGCTCGACGAGAGTTACGCCAAAATGCGTGAGGCGTATACGAAGATTTTCACGCGGTGCGGGTTGGATTTCCGGCCCGTCGCGGCGGACAACGGCGCGATCGGCGGGTCGGGCAGCGAGGAGTTCCAGGCGCTCTGCGACTACGGCGAGAGCGACATCGTGCACTGCGCGTGCGGGTACGCGGCGACGACGGACCAGGCGGCGGGCGTAGACGCGCCGGCGGCGGACGGTGCGGCGGACGTGCCGCCGATGGAAGAGGTCTCCACGCCGGGTACGAAGACGATCGAGGCGGTCGCGGACTTCCTCGGGGTGCCGCAGGAGCGGACGCTGAAGGCGTTGTTGTTTGTGGTGTACGAGGATTTGGGGGCGGGCGGGGCAAGCCCCGCCCCTACGGACGGCGGGACGCCGAGGGCGGCGACCCCTACGGCGGGGTATGCCGTGAAGGAGTATGTGGCGGCGTTCGTGCGCGGGGATCGCGCGCTGAACATGGTGAAGCTGCGCGCGGCGCTCGGCGGTGTGGCCGAGCATTTGATCGAGTTTGCGGACGAGGCGCGGATGGGCGCGGCCACGGGCAGCGTCGCGGGGTTCACGGGCCCCGTCGGCCTGCACGACTGCCGCATCGTGGCCGACAGCGAGGTGCCGGGGCTCGGCGGCCTCGTGGCGGGCGCGTGCAAGGAGGGCTATCACGCGAAAAACGTCCTGTACGGGCGCGACTGGACGGCGGACACGGTCGCCGATTTGAAACTCGTGGGCGCCGGCGACCCCTGCCCGCAGTGCGGCGCGCCGCTCGCGATCGCGCGCGGCATCGAGGTCGGGCAGATCTTTCAGCTCGGCACGAAGTATTCGGACGCGTTGGGCGCGTTTTACCGCGACGACAACCAGCAGGAGCATCCGATCTGGATGGGCTGCTACGGCATCGGCGTTACGCGCACGATGGCCGCGGTCGTTGAGCAGCACCACGACGACGACGGCATCATCTGGCCGCTTTCCGTCGCGCCGTTCCACGCGATCGTCTGCCCCGTGAAAAACGGAGACGCGGAGGTCGCGGCGATCGCGGAGGGGATTTACGAAGACCTTTTGGCGGCGGGCGTGGAAGCGCTTTTGGACGACCGCGAGGAGCGGCCGGGCGTGAAATTCAAGGACGCGGATATGCTCGGCATTCCGCTCCGCATCACGGTGGGGAAGAAGGCCGCCGAGGGGATCGTGGAGTACAAGCCGCGCGCGGAGAAGCAGGCGGCGGAGGTGTCGCCGGCGGAGGCGGTGCGCCTCGTAACGGAAGCAGTGAAAGGAATTTGATCATGTGGCAGGGCGGTGTGCGGGTCGTGTTGCCCGATGAAAGCGGAAAAATCCTGCTCGTGCGGCAGAAGCACGATACCGGCGAGATTTGGATGCTGCCCGGCGGGGCCATCGACGAAGGCGAGACGTCGCAGGACGCGGCGATCCGCGAGGTCATGGAAGAGACCGGCATCATCATCCACATCGAGCGCCTGCTGTGGCATGTGGAGGAGGCGTCGGCGGAGCGCGGCCAGCGCTTTGTGAACTTTTTCCTCGGGCGCGCGATCGGCGGCAAGCCGGAGCTCGGCGAGGACCCGGAGCTCGGGGACGCCCAGGTGCTCGACGGCATCGGCTTCTTCTCGCGCGCGGAAATCGCCGCAATCGACCGCCTGTACCCGGATTTTTTGCGCGACGAACTCTGGGATGAACTGGAAGCGGACGGCTGCCGGGACAGTTACCGCATCCGCAAATAGGAAAAGTTTTTGATAAATCACAAAAAAAGCGCGAAAAACGCGATTGTATACAATTTCACGAAAGCGCGGCAATTACGCCGTTTGTTATTGAAATTTCAACAATAATGCGGGTTTTCACACTTTGAAATCTGTGTGAAATCTTACATAAATCATTGACCTTTCCGTAATTCCTCTGTAATATTGGGTATATAGAAAGGGTAGAAGGGTTTCGCATAGGGCGGGAGGACCCGAAACCCCGGGGGCGGCCGCGGAAGGGCGCGACCGGATTGTGTAAAGGTGAGAAGCAAAGGTGTTGGGCTGATGCAGAAACATGAGTTATTGCTTATAAAACGAATAAAACCAGCGGTGTCCGTCGTCTTGTATACGGCGAAAACGCTGTTGCAGTCTGCAGGTCATATTTTGTCCGCAATCGTGCGAAATGCCGGCCGCTCTGCGCATAGCGAGCAGCGGATCCTCCTTCCGGCGCATTCCGACGCGACGAGCAGATATGAGCAGGCGACGGACGCTGCTTCTGAAAAACACCCCATTGCGGAAATGATCGGCATGGAAGGTCTGCGGATCTTCCTCATGGCGCTGTATCGCGGGGAGGGCTTCCGCGAGGCGTGGCGCGAGGCGCGCAGCGTTTCGGTGAAGCACCATCTGCACGCGGGGATTTCGCTTGCGGCGGGGCTCGTGGCGGCCGTGGTCTTCCTGTCCGTGACGGTGACGGGCGCGGAGATGATGGCGGTCACGGTCAACGGGCAGGTCATCGGCTACGTCAACGACGAAGCGGAGTACGCGACGATCGTGCAGAGCGCGAAAGAGAAAATTTCCAAGGAAAACGGCAATACGGAATTGATCATCCAGGACGCGGACATTTCGCTGGCGCCGAAGTTCGTGCCGGGCGACGCGGAGAAGATCGCGGAGGCGGCGGTGAACGAGGACAAGCTCGCGGAGACGCTGCTTGAGGAAAACGTCGTGAAGACAAATATCTACGCGCTGAACGTCGAAGGCGAGGAAGTCGCGACGTTCGGGTCCCTGTCGGAAGCGACCGACGCGCTCAACGGCATCGTCGAGACGTTTGAGACGACGGGGGCGACGCTCGAGGGGGAGGGCGCGTTCAAAGAGGAAATCGCCATCGAAAGCAAGACGAGCGAGCTGTCGGACGTGCCGGAGCTTGACGATCCGGAAAGCGCGAAGGAGCGCATTTTGACGGGCAACACGGAGCAAAAGGTCTACGCGGTCGGCAAGGGCGACACGCTGGAATCCGTGTCGCTGCTCCTCGGCGTGCCGCAGGAGGAGATCGTCGCGGTGAACCCCGAGATCGATCCGGCGGCGCTGAAGGAAGGCGACCTGATCCGGTTCACGGAGACGGCGCCGCTCGTGCATTATGAAACCTCGGGCGTGGAGACGGCCGTCGAGCCGATCGCCTTCGGGAGCGTGGAGGAAAAATCCTCGGATCTGGAGCTCGGCGAGCGCGAGACGAAGACAGCGGGCATCCCCGGCCAGCGGCAGGTCACGCGCAACGTGACGCGCGTGAACGGGGAGATCGTCACCTTCGAGGAGATTTCCTCGGAAGTGCTGAGCGAGCCGGTCGACGAGGTCATCCTCGTGGGGACGAAGCCGCGCATGTTCGCGGGCGGCGGCGACGGTCCGCTCGGGCGGCCGCTGGCGAGCTGGACGCTGACGCGCAGCGTGCAGGAAGGGCATACGGGCGCGGATATGTGCGCGCCGCAGGGCACGCCGATTTACGCGGCCGAGGCCGGCACCGTGACCTTTGTCGGGATGCCGTACGGCGCTTACGGCAATTTCATCAAGATCGACCACGGCGGCGGTTTGGAGACGTGGTACGCGCACTGCGACACGATCAACGTGAGCCAGGGCGACCAGGTGGCGCGCGGCCAGCAGATTGCGACCGTCGGCATCACGGGGCGCGCGACCGCCTACCATCTGCACTTCGAAGTGCGCGTGAACGGCGCGGTGGAAGAGCCGATGAGCTGGCTGTCCTCGAACTGACGCGCCGGCGGACGCGGGCGGCGACTATGGTATACTATGACGGCGGGCACGGCGCCCGCCGTTTTGTGTGAGAAGGAGCAATAGAGGAACCTATGAAGATTTACAATACGATCACGCGCCGCAAGGAAGAGCTGAGGCCGATTCACGACGATGAAGTGCTCATGTATGTCTGCGGGCCGACGGTCTACAATTATTTTCATATCGGCAACGCGCGGCCGTTCGTCGTGTTTGACACGCTCCGCCGCTATCTCGAGTATCGCGGCAGGAAGGTGAATTTCGTACAGAACTTCACGGACGTCGACGACAAAATCCTCGCGCGCGCCGCGGAGGAAGGCGTGTCTTCGCGCGAGATCGGAGACAAATACATCGCCGCGTATTTTGAGGACGCCCGCGCGCTCGGCGTGCGCAAGGCGACGCACCATCCGCGCGTGACGGAAAACATGGACGCCATCATCGACTTCGTGAAGGCGCTCGTGGACAAGGGCCACGCCTATGTGGTTGACGGAAATGTGTATTTTGACACAGAGAGCTGGCCGCGCTACGGGGCGCTCTCGGGCCAGGATGTGGGCGAGCTGCGGGCCGGCGCGCGCATCGACGTGGACGAGCGCAAGCAGAGCCCGCTGGATTTTGCGCTCTGGAAAGCGGCGAAAGAAGGCGAGGACCTTTCATGGGACAGCCCGTGGGGCAAGGGGCGGCCGGGCTGGCACATCGAATGCTCCGCGATGAGCAAGCGCTACCTCGGCGACACGATCGACATCCACGCGGGCGGGCAGGACCTGATCTTCCCGCACCACGAAAACGAGATCGCGCAGTCCGAGGCCGCGAACGGCGTGACGTTTTCCAACGCGTGGATGCACAACGGCTACATCACGATCGACAAGGAGAAGATGGCGAAGTCCAAGGGCAATTTCTTCACGGTGCGCGACATCCTGAAGGATTACGACGGAGAGACCGTCCGCTTCTTCCTGCTCGCGGGGCATTATCGCGGGCCGATCGACTTCAGCAAGGATCTGATGGAGCAGTCGAAGGCGGCGCTCGGCCGCATGCGCACGGCGCGGGACACGCTCTCGCACATCGCTGCGAAGTCGGACACGGAGGCGCTGACGGATGCGGAACGGGCATCGCTCGACGCGCTTCTGAAATACAAGGACAAATTCATCGCCGCGATGGACGACGATCTCAACACGGCGGACGCCATCGCCGCAATCTTCGAGCTCATCGCGGACGTGAACACGCAGATCGCGGCGGCGGGCGGTGCGTCGAAAGCGTACGCGCAGGGCGCGCTCGCGCTGCTGCTCGAACTCGCGAATGTGCTGGGGCTTCTGGAGACGCCCGCGGCGGGCGGCGGCGAGGAGGGCGAGGACCCCGAGGTGCTCGCGCTGATCGAGGCGCGCGGAAAGGCGCGCGCGGAGAAGGACTGGGCGCGCGCGGACGAGATCCGCGACAGGCTGAAGGCGAAGGGCATTGTGCTCAAGGACACGCCCCAGGGCGTGCAGATCATTCGGGAGGGCCGCTGAAAACAGCCGCTTCGCACCCATGAATCTCGGTTCCAAAAAATTCGCCTATGTGTCGATGGGACTGCTTGTGGTCGCGTGGGGCTTTGAGTACATCGCGGCGAAGTCCGCGCTCACGGTCGTCTCCCCGCTCCCGCTCGTCTGCATCAAATACCTGCTTGGCTGCGCGGTGCTGCTCAGCATCAAGCTCGCGCGGGACCGCCGCTTCCCGTTTTCCAAAAGGCACCTGCCGCTCCTCATCATTTGCTCCGTCACGGGCGAACTGCTGTACTATGCGTGCGAATACGGCGCGATGGCCTACCTGCCCGTCTCCGTCATCAGCATCGTCCTCGCCTTCGTGCCGGCCGTCTCGATCGTGCTCGAAAAAGTCCTCTACCACCGGCGCACCGGCGCGCTCCTCTGGCTCGGCATCGCGGCGTCCATCGTCGGCGTCGCGCTCGTCATCGGCGGCGGCCTGTCCGACTTCCGCGGCGGCGCGGGCATCGGCTACGTGCTGATTTTCGGCGCGGTGTTTTGCTGGAACGCGTACAATTTCCTCACGCAGCGTCTCGCCAAAGCCTACCGCCCGTTTGACCTGACGCTCTATCAGACGATTTGCACGGCGCTGATTGCGCTGCCGTTCCTGCTCCACGACCTGCCGGCCGCCGCCGCGCTCGCGCAGCCCCCCGTGCTATGGGGCCTGGTCTACGTCGGCGTCGTTTGCGAGAGCATCGGGTTTTTGATCTACGTGAACGCGGTCGGCAAGCTCGGCCCGACGCCGTGCGCGATGTTTTCGACCATGCTTCCCGTGTCGACGACGTTTTTCGGCTGGCTTTGCCTCGGCGAGCGCGTCCTGCCGCTCCAGCTGCTCGGCGGCGCCGTCGTCATCGTTTCCGGCATCCTCGTGCTGCGCGAAAAAGCCCGTCTGGATGGTGTACAATAACGGTGGCAATGCGGACGATGACGAAAGACCCAACCCAAATGAGCACGCCGGCCCTCGCGTTTGTCGGGGACGCGGCCTATGAGTTGTATGTCCGCGCACGGCTCGCGGCGGAAGGGAAAGCGTCCGCGGATCGTCTGCACCGCGCGGCGGTGCGCTACGTCCGCGCCTCGGCGCAGGCGCAGGCGATGCGGGCACTGCTTCCGGATTTGTCCGAGGAGGACGCGGCGGTCGTGCGGCGCGCGCGCAACCACAAACCAAAGAGCATGCCGAAAAACGCGGACCCCGCACAGTACCGGTGGGCGACGGCGTTCGAGGCGCTGTGCGGGCATTATTATTTGAAAGGGCGGACGGGGGAAATGGAGACGCTGTTTGCGGCGGCGATGAGGGCGATTGACGATGCATGAAAAACAGAACCTGATCTACGGGCGAAACGCCGTGACGGAGGCGATCCGCGCGGACACGGGCGTGGAGAAGTTGCTCATCCAGAAGAACATCGAGGGCGAAGGCAAGAAGATTTTTGCGCTCGCGAAAAAGGCGAAGATCCCCGTGCAGGCGGTGCCGCGGTTCGTGCTCGACAAGGAGACGGGCGGCGCGGCGCATCAGGGGGTGGCGGCCGTCGTGACGGACTACGCGTACTCGGATTTGGACGCGATGCTCGCGGCGGCGCGGGACGCGGGCGAGCCGCCGTTTCTGCTGCTGCTCGACGGCATCGAGGACCCGCACAACCTCGGCGCGATCCTGCGCTCGGCGGAAGGCGCGGGCGTACACGGCGTGCTCATCCCGAAGCACCGCGCGGCATCCGTGACCGCGACCGTCATGAAGGTCTCGGCGGGGGCGGCGGCGCATATGCGCGTCGCGCGCGTGACAAACGTGTCGGCGACTTTGAAGGAGCTCCAGGAGAAGGGGCTGTGGGCGTTCGGCCTCGACATGGACGGGACGCCGTACCGCGAGGCGGATTTCGGCGGGGACGGCGGGGCGGTCCTCGTCGTCGGCTCCGAAGGCTCCGGCATCGGGCGGCTCGTGAAGGAGCAGTGCGACTTCCTCGTGCGCATCCCGATGCACGGACAGGTGGGGTCGCTCAACGCAAGCAACGCGGCGGCCGTTGTGTTATTCGAAGCGGCGGCGCAGAGGGGCGTTTCATGAACTATGCGCAGATGCCCGAGGAGCGCCTCGTGGAACTCGCGAAGGGCGGCGACGGGGAGGCGTACGAATGCCTCTACGCGTCCTGCCGCGACATGCTGCGCAGCAAGGCGAACCTGTACTTCATGGTCGGCGCCGACCGCGACGACGTGATCCAGGAAGGGATGATCGGGCTGCTCAAGGCGATCCGCAGCTACGATCCGCAGGCGGGCGCGTCCTTTCGCACGTACGCGGAGCTCGTCGTGAAGCGGCAGATTCTCAATGCGGTGAAGATGGCGGGCCGCAAGAAGCACACGCCGCTCAACGAGTCCCTGTCGATCGACGTGCCGGTGTCGGACGGCGGCGCCGGCGAAGACGCGATCGAGGAAGCGCTGGCGGCGGGCGAGGGCGCGGATCCGGAGCAGCTCGTCCTGCTCGCCGACCTCTTCGCCTACGTCGGCAGCAACGCGCCGCAGCTCTTCAGCAAGCTGGAGCGCCGCGTCTGGGATCTCTTCACCGAGGGCCGCAATCCCGCGCAAATCGCCGCCGCGCTCGGCAAGCCCCCCAAGTCCGTCGAGAACACGCTCCAGCGCATCAAAAAAAAGGTTGAGAAATTGGTGGCGCTGTATTAAAATCGTATTCAATCGTATTGTATTCATGGGAGGCATAGGCATGGCTGAGAAAAGAAAAATCGGATTCACGGAAACGATCCTGCGGGACGCGCACCAGTCGCTGATTGCGACGCGCATGACGACCGAGGAGATGGTGCCTGCGCTGGAGATTCTCGACGCGGTCGGGTACAATGCCCTCGAGTGCTGGGGCGGTGCGACGTTCGACGCGAGCGTGCGGTTCCTGCACGAAGATCCGTGGGAGCGGTTGCGCACCTTCCGCAAGCACGTCAAAAACACCAAGCTGCAGATGCTGCTGCGCGGCCAGAACCTGCTCGGTTACCGTCACTACGCGGACGACATGGTCGACGAATTCGTGAACAAGTCGATTGCGAACGGCATCGACATCATCCGCATCTTCGACGCGTTCAACGACGTGCGCAACCTCGAGGCCGCCATCAAAGCCTGCAAGAAATACGGCGGACACGCGCAGGGCACGATCAGCTATACGCTGTCGCCCGTGCACACGCCGGAGATGTTCATCAAGCTGATCAAGCAGATTGCCGAAATGGGCGCGGATTCCGTGTGCATCAAGGACATGGCCGGCCTGCTTGACCCGTACGGGACATACGACCTTGTGAAAGCCATCAAGTCCGAGGTGAAGATCCCCCTCGAGCTGCACACGCACGCGACGAGCGGCCTCGGATCGATGACGTATATGAAGGCGGCCGAAGCGGGCGTCGACATCATCGACACGGCGCTTTCGCCGTTTGCGGAAGGCACGAGCCAGCCGCCGACTGAGCCGATGGTCTACGCCTTCGACCACTCGGGCGGCCAGTTTGAGACGGGGCTTTCGATGGAAAAACTCAACGAGGCGACGGAGTATTTCCGGCCGCTGCGCGAGGCCGACATCGCGAGCGGCCTCATGGATACGAAACTGCTCGGCGTGGACATCAACACGCTCATCTACCAGGTGCCGGGCGGCATGCTTTCCAACCTCGTCTCGCAGCTCAAACAGGCAAATGCGATGGACAAATTCGAGGACGTGCTGAAGGAAGTGCCGCGCGTGCGCGAGGACCTTGGTTACCCGCCGCTCGTCACGCCGTCGAGCCAGATCGTCGGCACGCAGGCCGTGCTCAACATCGTGACCGGCGAACGCTACAAGATGGTGCCCAACGAATTCAAGGACGTCGTGCGCGGCAAATACGGCGCGACGACCGTGCCGATCTCGGACGAGTTCGCGAAGAAAATTCTCGGCGACGAGGCGAAGGACCGCATCACGCACAGGCCGGCGGACGACCTCGCGCCCGAGCTCGACAAAGCCAAGGAAGAGTTTGCGGAATACATCGAGCAGCCGGAAGACATCCTGACCGGCGCGATGTTCCCGGGGCCGGCCGTGGAGTTCTTCAAATGGCGGCAGGCGCAGAAATACGGCATCGACTCGACGCTGCTCGACGAGAAAGACCAGGTGTATCCGGTCTAACCCAGCTCGGTTTCGGCTTTGGAAATTTGCTCACCCACCCGCGCTTCGGAGGTTCCCCCTTCGGAGCGCTTGGCGTTCATGCAGGCAAAAAGATCGATGCGCGCGAAGAAATCCTCGTCAAACGCAGGGCTGATTTGCCGGAGCAGTTCGAGGTCCACGTCTTCGAGCGCGAGCCCCTTCTCCACGCAATACGCCACGAGCTTTCCGATGATTTCGTGTGCCTCGCGGAAGGGCACGCCTTTGCCTGCCAAATAATCCGCGGCATCCGTCGCATTCATGAACCCGCGCTTTGCGGCTTCCGCCATCGCGTCCTTGTGGACGGTCATGGATGCGACCATCCCCTTGAACGCCGTCAGGCAACCGGACAGCGTCGCGGCCGCGTCGAACAGCGGCTCCTTGTCCTCCTGCATGTCCTTGTTGTACGCGAGCGGCAGCCCCTTCATGACCGTCAGGATCGCCATGAGGTCCCCGTAGACGCGGCCCGTCTTGCCGCGAATGAGCTCCGCCATGTCGGGGTTTTTTTTCTGCGGCATGATCGAGGAGCCCGTGCTGAACGCGTCGTCCATCGTGACGAATCCGAACTCCTGCGAGCTCCAGAGGATCAGCTCCTCGCAGCAGCGCGACAGATGCATCATGCAGATGGCGGCCGCCGAGATATATTCGATCACGAAGTCGCGGTCGGAAACCGCGTCCATCGCGTTGTCCGCGATCTCCGGAAATCCGAGGATGTCCGCCGTATGCCGCCGGTCCGTGTCGTAGGACACGCCCGCGAGCGCACCCGCGCCGAGCGGCAGCACATCGGTCCGCCGGTATACATCCCAAAGCCGGTCGGCGTCGCGCGTGAACATTTGGTACCACGCGAGCAGATGGAACGCGAGCGACACGGGCTGCGCGTGTTGCAGATGCGTATAGCCCGGCATCAGCGACCCCGTGTGTTCCTTCGCGAGCGCGACGAGCGCCGCGCGCACTTCGGCCAGCAGCTCTGTCGCCCCGAGGATCTCCGTTTTCAGCCAAAGCCGCGTGTCCGTCGCGACCTGGTCGTTGCGGCTGCGCGCCGTGTGCAACCGCTTCGCGGGCTCGCCGATCTTCTCCGTGAGCAGGGTCTCGATGTTCATATGGATGTCCTCGGCGTCGACCGAAAACGTCACATCCCCCGCCTCGATTTCCGCGAGAATCTCCGTCAGACCGGATGCGATGGCCGCCGCATCGTCCTGCGAGAGGATGCCGCACGCGGCGAGCATCCGCGCGTGCGCGATGCTGCCCTCGATGTCCTCACGCCAGAGGATTTGGTCGAACGGAATCGAGGCCGCCCAGACCTTGACGTCCTCGTCGATGTCTTTGGAAAACCGTCCGCCCCAGAGCTTCGCCATCTTACTTCCGTTTCTTCGACTTCTGCTTCTGCATCGCGCGGATCTTCATGGACAGGCTGAACAGGTTGATGAAGCCTTCCGCGTCCTTCTGATTGTACACCTCGTCCTCGCCGAACGTCGCAAACTCCTCGCTGTACAGCGAAGCCGGCGCCTTCGTCGCGCAGGGCAGGGCGTTGCCTTTGTACAACTCCACGCGCACCGTGCCCGTCACGACTTCCTGCGTCACGTCCACGAACGCGTCGATCGCTTCGCGCAGCGGCGTGAACCATTTTCCGTCGTAGACGAGCTGCGCGTAGCGCCGCGCAAGGATGCCCTTCTCGTACAGCGTGTCGCGATCCAGCACGAGTTTTTCGAGCGCCTTATGCGCGTTCATAATAATCGTGCCGCCCGGGGTCTCGTACACCCCCCGTGACTTCATGCCCACGAGGCGGTTTTCGACGATGTCGATCGTGCCGACGCCGTGCTTTCCGCCGATCTTGTTCAGTTCCGCAAGCAGCGCCGCGCCTTTCATCTTCTTCCCGTTCAGCGCGACCGGCACGCCTTTCGCAAATTCAAGCTCCACGAAGGCCGGCTTGTCCGGCGCCTTCTCGATCGGCTTGCTCATCACATGGACGTTGTCCGGATGCATCTCCCACGGGTCTTCGAGGTTGCCCCCCTCGTGGCTGATGTGCCAAAGGTTTTGGTCGCGGCTCCAGATTTTCTTCGCCGACTGTTCGAGCGGGATCTTGTGCTTCTTCGCGTAGGCGAGCAGATCCTCGCGCGATTTGAAATCCCAGATCCGCCACGGCGCGATGATTTTGATCGACGGGTCGAGCGCGTGGATTGTCGACTCGAACCGCACCTGGTCGTTGCCCTTGCCCGTGGCTCCGTGCGCGATGTACTTCGCGCCTTCCTTCTGCGCGATCTCGACGAGCTTCTGCGCGATCAGCGGGCGCGCCATCGACGTGCCGAGCAGGTAGTCGTCCTCATAGACGGCCCCCGCCTTCACGACCGGCCAGATATACCCCGTCACGAATTCGTCCTTGAGGTCGAGGATGTAGCAATTGTCCGCGCCCGTCGCGTACGCCTTCTTGCGGATATATTTGAAATCATCGTCCTGCCCGACGTCGCCGTCCGCCGCGATGACTTCCGCATCGTAGTTTTCCTTCAGCCACGTCAAAATGATTGACGTGTCCAATCCGCCCGAGTACGCGAGCACGATCTTCTCTTTCTTCGCCATGCCACAAAACCTCCTTGCAAATGCAGAAACAATAGTGAAAGTCTACCACCACAGGGAAACAAAAGCAAGCATGTTTTGCATAATTATTCATAAATATTTATATTTATGCATAAACAATCATGATATACTAACGTTGATGAAAGGTTCGCTTCGAAAAACCATCATGACCTCTATGGTCGTGCTCGTGCTTCTCGTGGCGGCGGTGTTGGGGGTTTCCGGCGCGATGTCGCGGTATTACGAAACGTATAACAACATCGGCCGTCTCCAGGAAACGGACTGCGCCGCGTACGCGCAGGGCATTGACCAATACCTGAGGATGCTGAAGGCGGACGCGGCCACGATCGCGCTCTCCGGCGCCATCACGGACACGGGCAAGACGCAGGAGGAGCGGCAGCGTGAGATCGTTCGCATCGCGGAAGCGCGCCCCGACGTCGCGTCCCTGTACACGGTCGGCACGGACGGCATCGCGATCAACGACGCGGATCCCGTGGACATCGGCGAGGATTATTCACAGGAGACGTTTTTCATCGACGCGATGGCGCACGAGGGCGGCTTCGTCGACGTGCCGTCGTACGACCCCTGGAACGAGGCCGTCACCATGACGGTTTCCTACAAATTAAATAATCAAAATGGCTTTTCGGGCTTGGTCTGCATCGATGTGACGTATGACGTGGTGCGGGACCTCACGACGTCGAACGCGCTCGGCGCCTCGGGCTTTTCTTTCCTTGCGGACGCAAACGGCATCGTTGTGACGCACCCGGACGAGCAGGTCGTCATCGACGGGCGGAGCAAGGATGACCTGGGGCTGGACGCGGCGCGGACGCGCCTGTCGTCGGCCGAAATTCCCTCGACGGGGTGGGAATACGTCTCCGTCATCTACCCCGAAGAATTTATGGCGCCGTTCTACGCGCAGCTCCGGTGGCTCTTCATCGTGTCGGCCGCGTGCCTGCTCGTCGCGGTGCTGATCGCGCTCATCATGAGCCGCCGCATCGCGGAACCGATTTCGGCGATGCGCCGCCGCATGGAGTTGCTCGCGCAGGGCGACCTGCATACGCCGCTCCCCGACGCGCGCGGCGAGGCCCTCACGGAGGTCGGCGTGCTGTACGCGGCGATGGGGACGTCGCTGTCGTCGATCAGCGCGTACGTGCGGGATATTTCGGCGCGGATGGGGGCGCTGGCGGCCGGAGACCTGACGGGCGGCGGCGAGGCCGTGGAGTACGTCGGGGACTACGAGCCGATTCGCGCGAGCATGGACACGCTGCGGACTTCGCTGCAGGGCTTTTTCGCGCAGACTCGCGGCGCGGCGCGCCTCATCGCGGGCACGTCCGTGCAGATGGCGTCGGCGTCCGAGGAGCTTTCGAGCAACACGGTCGAGCAGGCGGCGGCGATCGACCGCATCGACAAGCGGTTCGAAGGCATCAAGGATTCGCTGGCGCAGACGGCGGGCGGCGCGGCGGACACGCTCGAGAAGACGCGGCGCACAAAGGAAGAACTCGTGCGGAGCCACGAGGAAATGGGACGGCTCATGGACTCGATGAAGGACGTCGGGGAAGCATCCGACGCGGTGCTGAAGATCATCAAGGACATCGACGACATCGCGTTCCTCTCGTCGATTCTGTCGCTGAACGCCGCCATCGAAGCGGCGCGCGCGGGGTCGCACGGAAAAGGGTTTGCGGTCGTGGCGGACGAGGTGCGCGAGCTCGCGGGCAAGAGCGCGGAGTCGGCGAAGGTCACGGAGTCGCTGCTGTCCAACGTGCAAGACGCGGCCGTGAAGGGGCAGGACATCGCGCAAAGCGTCTGGGAAAAGATCGACGGCGTCGCGTCCCTGCTCAGTGCGGTCGCGGCCCTCATCGAGGAAATCGAAGGGACGGTCGCCCGGCAGGCCGCCGCGGCGGGGGAGATTTACGAGGAGCTCAGTCGCCTGAACCGGCTCGTGCAAAACGACAGCGCGATGAGCGAGGAGACGGCGGGGGCGAGCATGGAGCTCTCCACGCGCGTCGCCGAGCTCGAACGCGAGATGTCGTTTTTCAAGACAAATTAGAAAAGATCAGGATTTTTCGGCGAAGACCGTATTGAAACGATGCGTCAGGCGCGACACTTTGCGGCTGGCGGCGTTCTTGTGGATCGTCCCCTTGGCGGCGGCCTGCATGAGCTTCTTCTCAGCCTTTGCGAGCAGCTGCTTCGCGGCGTCCTTGTCCTCGGTCGCGATCGCGACGTCGAGCGCCTTGAAGGTATCCTTCAGGCGGGATTTGATGCGCCGGTTGCGCGCCGTCTTGACACGGATCACGCTGATGCGCTTTTTTGCGGATTTGATGTTTGCCACGTATTCACCCCACTTTCTTTTGTGAATGGCCCATGCCGCGGAAGCCCTATGCTGTCCCGGCAAAAAACAATCGCAACGAATATTTTATTGGAAAACGGCGAAGAATGCAAGCGATTTTTC
>JAISTF010000195.1 GCA_031272745.1 Eubacteriales Family XIII. Incertae Sedis bacterium | reverse complement strand
GGGGTGCGGAACTGCAGATTTCCGTCTTTTTTGAGCACGGGGGGTGTTGCGCGGGCACGGCGGGTGCACGCGGGTGCCGTTTTGGTATAATGGCGGCATGGAGAATTACGAAAGCTGCGCCGTCTCCGGCGGAAATAGAAAGTCGCGATAGGCATGGCCTTTTTGCTTGATCTGGTCGCGGAGCGGGGGACGCGGGCTGCGGTGGCGGCGGGGATTCGGCTGGCGCATGACGGGCGGGCGCGGTTGCGGTCGCTCGTGAAAGGGTATTTTCTCGCGGAGGTGCGGGACGACGGCGGGGCGTTGTATCAGGTGTCCGTCGAATACGGGGACGATCTGTCGGATGTGCAGGCGGCGTCGTGTACCTGCCCCGCGTTTGCGGAGTCGGGCGGGGAGACCTGGTGCAGCCATATCGTCGCGTCGCTGCTCGCGGCGCAGTCCAAGGTGGAGCGCGTGCATACGTCGGAGCCGCGGTCGGTTCCGGCGGCGTCACGGGTTGCGGGCGGGGCAAGCCCCGCCCCTACGGGCGCGGGCGGACGGAGTGTCGCCGGCGCGGCGGGCGTGGGCGGACGGAGCGACGCGCCGCAGCGCAAGGTGATGACGCCGCCGCGCGCGCGGCCTTCCGACCGCGGGGCGAGTCGGCTCTTGCAACAGTATCGTGCACAGGCGGAGGGCTCGGCGCGGGCACAGGCGCGGACCGAGACGCCATGCGTGCTGGAGGCTATGCTGTACATTCCGCCGCAGCGGCGCGCGACCTTTTCCGAGGCGGTTCGGGACAGGCCGTTTTTGCGCTTCAAGGTCGGCCGACCGGGCGGGCGGCTGTACATAGTAAAGAACCTCGCGGAGTTCAAGGGCGGTTTTGAAAGCGCGCGGCAGGCGTCTTTCGGGAAATGCAGTTTGACGCTCAGCCGCGATTCGTTCGCGCCGGAAGCGCTGCCGATGGTGGACTTTCTGCTCGACCGTTACCGGCCGCATTCCTTCTATGAATACCATGTCTACGCGCGCACGCCGGAGAAGGACGAGATGGCGCTGAACCCGGAAGACGTGGACGCGTTCTTCGCGGCGTTTGGCGAAGGGGCGTTGCCTTTGGACAGGCCGAGCGCCACCGCCGACGTGCGGGATCAAAACTACACGGGGACGCTCGCGGTATCCAAGGCGGATGTGCTCGACGGGGAAGAGGGGATCGTGGTATCGTTTGCCGAGGGGGAAGAGGGCGGCATCCTCGCTGTGATTCCGGGGGCGCGGCGGTGCTATGTGGTCGCGGACGGCGGAGCCGATCCACCGATTTTGTACAAATGCTCGGAGGCGTGGACGCGCGACTGCGGGCGGCTCGTCGACACGCTGGACCGCTCCGGCGGCAGGCTGTATTTTGAGAAACGCGACGTGCCCGCCCTCTACGCGAACATCCTCAAGAAAGCAGGCGCGCATCTGCGCATCGAATCCGGAGAAGGCGTGGAAGCAGAAGAACCGCCCGAGCTCGTCACGCGCGTCTGGTTTGACTTGAACGACGCGGGCGACGTCACGGCGCGCATGATGTTCTATTATGGCGCGCAGGGGCGCCCGGCCTTCGCGCATGACAAAGCGCCCGACAAAGCCTTCGACCTCGAAGGCGAGATCTACGCCGAGAGCGTGCTGCGCCGTTATATGGGCGAGACCGAAGCCGGCCCCGGCACGCTGGCGATCCGCGCAAACCTGAAACCGTCCGAGCGCGAGGAGATGCTCTTCCGGCTTGCCGCGTACGGCGTCGAAGAAATCAAGGGCTTCGCAGAAGTCTATGTCTCGGAGAGTTTCGACGCGCTCAAGGCGCGGCCGCCCATCTCGCTCAGCGTCGGCGTGAAGGTCGACGGACGGTTGCTGAAGGTCGACTTGGACGTGGAAGGCATCGACTTCCGCGAGCTCGTCGAGGTGCTGAACAGCTACCGCCGCGCAAAGAAATACCATCGGCTGCGCGACGGCTCGTTCCTGCAGATCGAAGAAGACACGGGGCTCTGCGAGCTTGCGGAATTGGCCGAGGGGCTTGATCTCTCCGACGCCGATCTGGAGCGTGGCGAAGCCTCGGTCGAGCTGAGCCGCGCGTTTTACATCGAGTCGATGTACCGGAAAAACGAAGCGCTCCGGTACGACCGTGACGCGCTGTTCAAGAGCCTCGTGCACCGGTTGCGCGACGCGTCGGACGCGGATTACGAACTGCCGCCCGGACTTTCCGGCGTGTTGCGCGGCTACCAGGAAGAGGGGTATCGCTGGCTGAAGACGGTCGACGCGCTCGGGTTCGGCGGCATCCTCGCGGACGACATGGGCCTCGGCAAGACGCTTCAGGCGCTGGCGCTGATCGAGGCGGAGGCGCCTTCCGCCCTTCCTTCGATCATCGTGTGCCCCGCATCCCTGGTGCTCAACTGGGAGAGCGAGGCGCACCGGTTCACGCCGGATCTGCGCGTGCAGACCGTCCTCGGGACGGCGAAGGAGCGGGCGCAGACCATCGCCGCGCTGTCGGACGGGCGGCAGGCATGCCCTGCGCGTAGTCGCAGGGATGCCGCCCCTACAAACAATGGGGAGGGCCCCGACATCCTCGTCACTTCCTACGATTTGCTCAAACGCGACGCCGAGGCCTACAAGGACATCGCCTTCCGCTACGCCATCATCGACGAGGCGCAGTACATCAAAAACCAAACGACGCAGAACGCCAAAGCCGTCAAGCTGCTGAACGCCCAAACGCGCCTCGCGCTCACGGGCACGCCGATCGAAAACAACCTCGCCGAGCTGTGGTCGATCTTCGATTTCCTGATGCCCGGCTATCTGTGGAACTACAACCGCTTCCGCAAAAAATACGAAACGCCCATCGCGAAATTTTCCGACGAGCGGACGGCCGGGCGGCTTCGCGAACTCGTGCGCCCCTTCATCCTGCGCCGCCTGAAGAGCGCGGTGCTGCGCGAGCTGCCGGAGAAGATCGAGACCGTCTACACCACCGTCATGGGCGGCGCCCAGCGCAAACTCTACCTCGCAAACCTCGCGCGCGCCAAAAAGGACCTCGCGAAAAAACTCAAGGACGCGGGCGCGCAGCAGGGCCGCATGATGGTGCTTGCCGCGCTGACCCGCATGCGCCAAATCTGCTGCGACCCCGCGCTCGTCTACGAGGATTACGACGGCGGCAGCGCAAAACTCGAAGCGTGCCTCGAATTGCTCGACACGGTCATCGAGGCCGGCCACCGGTGTTTGTTATTCAGTCAGTTTACGTCGATGCTCGACATCGTCGGCGGGCGGCTCGAAGAGGCCGGGATCCCGTATTTCCGGCTTGACGGGGCGACGCCGAAGCAAGAGCGGTTTTCGCTGATGAACGCGTTCAACGAGGGCGGCGCGCCGGTCTTCCTCATCTCGCTGCGCGCGGGCGGCACGGGGCTCAACCTCACGGGGGCGGACATCGTCGTCCACTACGACCCGTGGTGGAACCTGTCGGTGCAAAACCAGGCGACGGACCGCGCGCACCGCATCGGGCAGGAGAACCGCGTGCAGGTCTTCAAGCTCATTGCGAAGGACACGATCGAGGAGCGCATCCTCGAGATGCAGGAGCGCAAGGCGCGGCTCGCGGAGCAGGTCATCCGCGAGGGCGGTGACGCGCTGACCGTGATGACGGACGAGGAACTGCTGTCGCTGTTCGACGGGTAGGGGGCGCCCGCCCGCCCGCGCCCGCCCGCAAAATATGCTATACTCATAGCACACGGAACAGGAGACGGGTACATGGAATCCATGATTCGCGGCGCGGCGCAGATCAACCAGCAGCTGAGCCGTTATGGCGTCAAATTCGGCATCTACAAAAACGGCGTGTTCAACGAGCGGCTGTTCCCGTTCGACGCGATCCCGCGGCAGATCGGCGGCGAGGAATGGGCCGAGATCGAGCGCGGCCTCGCGCAGCGCGTCGACGCGCTCAACGCCTTCCTCAAAGACATCTACGGCCCGCGCAAGACCATCCTCAAAGACGGCATCATCCCCGAGGACTTCATCTACCGCGCGTCCGGCTACCTGCCGGTGTGCGAGGGCTTCACGCCGCCGAAGGGCATCTTCAGCCACATCTCGGGCATCGACCTCGTCGAGTCCGTGGGCGGCGACTGGGTCGTGCTCGAGGACAACCTGCGCGTGCCGTCGGGGGCGAGCTACCCGCTGATCGCGCGCACCCTCTGCCGCAAGGTCAGCCCCTCGACTTTTCGCAATAACCATGTGGTGGACAACCGTGATTACGGTGCGCTGCTTCGAAAGACCCTCGACCATGTGAACCGCGGCGGCATCAACGTCATCATGACGCCGGGCCGCTTCAACGCCGCGTACTTCGAGCATTCGCTGCTCGCGGAGATGAGCGGCGCGACGCTTGCGGAGGCGGCCGACCTCGTCGTGGAAGACGGCGTGGTCTACTATCTGGCCGGCGTGGGCAGGGGCGAGGCGGGCGCGAACGGCGCGGCGGGCGCGGAAAAGCAGCGCGTCGGCAGCCTGTATCGCCGGATCAGTGATGATTATTTGGATCCTCTCTGGTTCCAGGCGGACTCGCTCATCGGCGTGCCGAACCTCATCAGCGCCTACCGCGCGGGCAACGTGGCGATCCTCAACGCGCCCGGCAACGGCATCGCGGACGACAAGGGAATCTATTATTTCGTGCCCGAGATGATCCGGTACTACCTCGGCGAGGAGCCGGTGCTGCACAACGCGCCGACCTATCTGCCGTTTTACGAGAAGGACAGGAGGCACGTTTTGGAGAACGCGCACCGGCTCGTCATCAAGGACGTCGCGGAGGCGGGCGGCTACGGCGTCGTCTTCGGCAGCGCGCTGAGCAAGGCGAAGCTCGCCGAGGTGAAGCGGCGCATCGAGGCGGAGCCGCGACGGTTCATCGCGCAGGAAGTCGTGGAGTTCAAGGACATGCCGATGGTGCTGGACGGCAAGACCGTGCGGCGCAAGGCGGACTTCCGCGCCTACGTGCTGTCCGGCAAAACGACCGTCGTGTGGAAGAGCGGCCTGACGCGGTTCACGGCCGACCCGGACAGCTACATCGTCAACTCGTCGCAGGGAGGGGGGTTCAAGGATACATGGGTCATGTCCTGAGCAAGACGAACCGCCTCTACTGGCTCGGCCGCTACAACGAGCGCGTCTACACGTCGCTGTCGTATATGATGGATTTTTACGACGCGTTGCTCGACGGGGCGCCGGACCACGCGGCGGTGTGCGACGCGCTGGACATCCCGAACATCTACGAGGACGCGGGCGCGTTTTTCACGGGCTTCGTCTTCGACGCGGAGAACCCGGATTCCATCGCGAGCGCGGCGGAGCATATGCTCGGCAACGGCATGGTGCTGCGCGAGACGATCAGCACGGCCACGCTTTCTTATTTGCAGATGGCGGTGAACGCGATCGGCCTCGCCGCGAAGTCGGACGCGCCGGCGGTCGCGATGCAGTGGGCGCTCGACGACATCATGGCCTTCCGCGGCAGCTGCGACGACCACATCGCCGACGAGCAGATCCGCAACATCCTCAAGGCCGCGGTCAGCGTCGAGCGCATCAGCATGTACGGGCGCCTGCGCATCCGCCAGTCGGAAGTGCAGCGCGAGATGCGGATGCTCATCTACCGCATGAACCGCACGCGCCTGCCCATCGAACCGCAGAGCCAGTCCTTCCTCACGGAGTCGCTGATGGACGGCGGCCTTCCGGAGCGGCGGCGGCTCATCGAAGCTGTGGAGAGCTTGTTTGTGATATGAACTGGTATACGTTTCATTACGATGTGTTTTTGGATTTCGACGCGCCGGTGAGCGAGCACCAATTCCTGCTGCGCTGCCTGCCGAAGACCTGCGGGCGCCAGCGTGTCGTGCGCGCGGAGCTGTCGCTGCGGCCGACCGTGGGCTACGAGACGCTGACGGACGGCTTCGGCAACCTCGTGCAGACGGGGGCGATCCCCTTCGGCCACACATCGTTCCACTACACGAGCGAGGGCGAGGTCTTCATCTCGCCGAAGAACGCCTCGCGGGAGGCGCTGAATCCGGTGTTTGCCTACCCGTCGGAGATGACGCAGCCCTGCGCGGCGTTTGAGGCGCTGCTGAAGGATATCCCGGGCGGCGGCGAGGCGGGTGGTGCCGTGGGCGCTTCGGACGCTCCGGGCGGCGGCGCGTCCGTGCTCGAAACCGCGTTGGCGATCTCCCGCCGCGTGAAGCGCGCGCTCGCCTACGAGCCGGGCATCACCGACCTTTCGACGACCGCGGCCGACGCGCTCGCGGCCGGCGTCGGCGTCTGCCAGGACTTCACGCACGTCTTCCTCGCACTATGCCGGATGCGCGGCATCCCCGCGCGCTACTGCAACGGCCTCATGGTCGGCGAGGGCGTCAGCCACGCCTGGGCCGAGGTCTACGACAAAGGCGTCTGGATCGGCGTCGACCCGACGCACGACTGCGAAATCAACGAAACCTACCTGCTCTTCTCGGTCGGCCGCGACTACACGGACTGCTCGATCGAGCGCGGCGTCTTCTTCGGCGGCGGCGGCCAAAACCAAAAGGTGGCCGCGAAGCTCGCGGAAGTCCGCGCTGCCGACATGCAGCAGTAGAGGGGGCATCCGTCGGCACACAGCGGTGCGCTACGCAGAGCGCCGGCATCCTGTTTCAGCTTTCGCTGGATGATTTGTTTGAATGAATAACGGTTGCCCGGCGCGCCGAGGTCGGGGAGCTCGCTTTGCAATAAAGCAAACGTTTCTGCGGATTGGGGTGGTTACTCGCGGAAACGTTTGCATATCTGTAGCGTGGGGGGTGAGGGCGAGGTCTTCATCTTACAAATACCCCATTATTAAACACTTACTTGGAACGTCCCCCGCTTTTCCTGTATACTGTATCTATGATTGAAACTGTTTTTTCCGTGGAGCTGGCGGTCGGCGAGACGCTGCTCTTGCAAAAGAACCGCATCTCGGGTGGCAGCGCCTCGCGGCGCGTGTGCGTGGTGACGGGGACGCACGGCGACGAGCTCGAAGGGCAGTACGTGGCGTACCGGCTGGCGGCGGAGCTGCGCGCGCGGCCCGAGCTTTTAGACGGGATCGTGGACATCTACCCCGCCATCAACCCGCTCGGCATCAACTCCATCCACCGCAGTTCGCCGCTTTCCGACCTCGACATGAACCGGCTCTTTCCGGGCAACCGGGACGGCAACACGACCGAGGCGTTCATCGACGCGGTGGTGCGCGACATCGCGGGCGCGGACGTGTGCATTGACATCCACGCGAGCAACATCTTTCTGACGGAGTTGCCGCAGGTGCGCATCAACGAAAACGCGGCGGCGGAGCTCGTGCCGCGCGCGCGGCGGCTCAATATGCCGATCATCTGGGTGCACTCGAACGCGACGGTGCTCGAGAGCACGCTCGCTTACAGCCTCAACGCCCTCAGCACGCCGACGCTCGTCGTCGAGATGGGCGTGGGCATGCGCGTGACGCCCGCGTTCGGCGAACATCTCGTCCTCGGCATCCTGCACCTGATGGACCATATGGGGATGTGGGGCGAGAAGATTCACATCACGCCCGCGACCGTCGTCGGGCAGGACCGGCGCGTCGCCTTCCTCAACGCGGAGTCTTCCGGCATCTTCATCGCCGAGACGCGCGTGGGGCAGGACGTGAAGGCGGGCGACCGCATCGGGTACATCGCCGACCCCGTGCGCGGCGAGCTCATCGAGACGGTGGCCGCGCCCGTGGACGGGCTGCTGTTCACGATTCGGGAATACCCCGTGGTGTACGAGGGCTCCTTGATGGCGCGGATCCTGGAGAGCCGGGGGTGAGGGGATGAAACGCAAGACGCTGTTCACCATCGACACCATCTACCGCCAGCCGCTCGCGGTCGAGGGCCTGTATTTCTCGGAAGGGCCGGACGCCGCGCCGGCGGTGGCCGTCGTCGGAGCGCTGCGCGGCGACGAGGTGCAGCAGATGTACATCTGCTCCCTGCTCGTCGGAACGCTCGCGCGCCTCGAGCAGGAAGGCCGCCTCGCCCCGGGCCGCAAGATACTCGTCGTCCCCTGCCTCAACACCTTCTCGATGAACATCGGCGAGCGCTTTTGGGCCGTGGACAACACGGACGTGAACCGCATGTTTCCCGGCTACGACAAAGGCGAGACGACGCAGCGCATCGCGGCCGCGCTCTTCGCCCACCTGCGCGGCTTCGAATACGGCGTCCATCTGACGAGCTTCTACCAAAGGGGCAATTTCATCCCGCACGTCCGCCTCTGGGAGACGGGCTACGAGCAGGCGCAGCTCGCGGACGGCTTCGGCCTGCCCTATGTGGTCCACAGCACGCCCGCGCCGATCGACACGACGACGCTCGGCTACAACCTGCAGGTCTTCGGCACGCAGGCGTTTTCCCTCTATTCCCGCAACACGTCGTCCGTCCACGAGAAGAGCGCGCACCGCGCGCTGCGGGCGATCCTCGCCTTCCTCGCGGAGCGCGGCGTGCTCCTGCCCGGAAGCGCGGACATCCCCGAGGCACCGCCCGACCCCGCCTACCCGGACAGCGCCGCGCCCGTCCATCTGCACGAGGACGCGCTCGTCACGGTGCTCTCGGAGCGCGGCGGCCTCTACTTCCCCGCGCGCGAGCCGGGAGATCGCGTCAACACTGGCGACGAGCTCGCCGTCATCCGCGACCCCTTCACGGGGGAGGAGAAGGAGCGCGTCCATGCGCCCGCGTCCGGCCACATTTTCTTTGCGCATGAAGGCAACCTCATCGCGGGCCACGACGTCTGCTTCCGCATGATTCCGGACGCCGCGACCGACCCGTCCCTTCGATGATTTTCTGCATAAATCCGCAGCTTCGGGGTATATATTCCGTATGAATCAGTTGGTGATGTTTTCAATATCGATCATCATATTCACCGTGAACCTGTATTTTCTCGGGCTGATTTGGTTTGCGGACAAAC
>JAISTF010000176.1 GCA_031272745.1 Eubacteriales Family XIII. Incertae Sedis bacterium | reverse complement strand
TCGCGTTCATCGAGCGCCGGCCGCGCACCTACGGCATCTACCGCTATCTGTTCGGGCGCATCGGCCTCAAGGTGTATGAGGCGATTGCGCACCACCAGCTGAAGGACAAAGCCGCCGCGTTGGAATGCCTGCGCGAGGCGTACGAGCTCTCCGCGCCGAACGGGCTCATCTCGCAGTTCATCGAGATGGGCAACGCGATGCGGACGCTCACAGGCATGGCGCTGAAGGAAAAGGACGTCGGCATCCCGCAGGACTGGCTCGAGACGATTCGCAGCAAGTCGGCGACCTACGCGAAGCGCGTGGCGCACGTCCGGTCGGAATACCGCCTCGAACACCACCGGCAGGACAGCGTGCCGCTCACGGCGAAGGAAAAGGCGATCCTGTTCGATTTGACGCAGGGCCTGTCGCGCACGGAAATCGCGGTCGGGCGCGGCATTTCGATCAACACCGTGAAGGTGATGCTGCCGATCATCTTCGAGAAAATCGGCGCGGACAACAGCATCGACGCGGTGCGCATCGCGCTCGCGCAGAATCTGCTCGCGGAATGACGGGAGGCGGGCGCAGCGGCGTCGCAAAGTAGTCTGAAAATTGCCAAAAGTCCTAATTATTCAGAAATAACATTGACATTTTGCTTCGCTTGTTTTATGATGGTGGAGCAATATGGTTATTGAATGATGGGAACAGGGTAGAAGAAAGGATGGAACCGATGAGCGAATTTTATGATTTGGGCAAAGAGTACGAAAGCAATGTTTTCAATGACAAGGTGATGAAGAAAAAGCTGCCGCCGGCGGTTTACGCGTCGCTGACGAAGTCCGTGAAAACGATGTCGCCGATCGACCCGTCGATCGCGGATACGGTCGCCAACGCGATGAAGGAGTGGGCGATTTCCAAGGGCGCGACGCATTACACGCATTGGTTCCAGCCGATGACGGGCTATACGGCCGAGAAGCATGAGTCGTTTGTGAATTTCAAGGGCGAGCGCGAGCTCGTGCTCGAGTTTTCCGGCAAGGAGCTCGTGAAGGGCGAGCCGGATGCGTCGAGCTTCCCGACGGGCGGCGTGCGCGAGACGTACGAGGCGCGCGGCTATACCGCGTGGGATCCGACGTCGCCGGCGTTCGTGAAGGGGCATGTGCTCTACATCCCGACGGCGTTTTGCAGCTACAGCGGCGAGGCGCTCGACAAGAAGACGCCGCTTTTGCGCTCCATGCAGGCCATCGACAAGCAGGGCAAGCGCATCCTGAAGCTGTTCGGGAGCAAGCCGGACGAGGGCATCGTCACGAACTGCGGTGCGGAGCAGGAGTATTTCCTCATCGACGAGTCGATGTACGAGGATCGGCCGGACCTGATTTACTCGGGCCGCACGCTGTTCGGCAGCGCGCCGCCGAAGGGGCAGGACCTCGACGACCATTATTTCGGCGTCATCAAGCCCCGGGTCGCGGAGTTCATGCAGGATCTCGACGAGACGCTGTGGTCGCTCGGCATCGCGAGCAAGACGCGGCACAACGAGGTCGCGCCGGCGCAGCATGAGATCGCGTCCATCTACGAGACCGCGAACCGCGCGACCGACCACAACCAGCTCATCATGGAGACGCTGAAGAGCGTCGCGCCGCGCCACGGGCTCGTCTGCCTGACGAACGAGAAGCCGTTCGCGGGCGTCAACGGCAGCGGCAAGCACTGCAACTGGTCGATCGGCACGACGAAGGGCGCGAACCTGCTCGATCCCGGCAAGACGCCGGCGCAGAACGCGCGCTTCCTGCTGTTCCTGTCCGCCGTCATCAAGGCGGTCGACGAGCACCAGGATCTGCTGCGCGTGTCCGTCGCGACGGCGCAGAACGACCACCGCCTCGGCAAGGCCGAAGCGCCGCCCGCGATCATCTCGATCTTCCTCGGCGAGGAGTTGACGGACATCCTCGAGTCGATCAAGACGGGCGTGAATCCGGTCAGCAAGAAGCGCGTGTCGATGGACATCGGCGTCGACGTGCTGCCGCATTTCCCGAAGGACACGACGGACCGCAACCGCACGTCGCCGTTTGCGTTCACGGGCAACAAATTCGAGTTCCGCATGGTCGGAAGCTCGTTGTCCATCGCGGGGCCGCTGTTCACGCTCAACACGATCGTCGCGGACGCGCTCTGCGAGTTTGCGAACCGCCTCGAAAAGGCGAAGGATTTCAACAAGGAGATCGCGAAGATCGTGAAGGAGACGATCGTGAAGCACGAGCGCATCATCTTCAACGGCAACAATTACGCGGCGGAGTGGGTCGTCGAGGCGAAGAAGCGCGGGCTGCTCAACCTCAAGACGACGACGGACGCGCTGCCGTATTTCACGAAAAAGGAGAACATCGCGCTGTTCGAGCGGCACGGCGTGCTGTCGAAGACCGAGATCGAATCGCGCGAGGAGCTGTTGCTCGAGGCGTATGTGAAGATCCTGCACATCGAGGCGCTGTCGATGCTCGAGATCGCGCATCGCGGCATCGTGCCGGCCGTGCTCGACTATTCGTCGAACGTCGCGGAGGCGGCGGCGAAGAAGAAGAAGGTCTCCGCGCGCCTCGGCACGGGGCTCGAGGCGGACCTGCTCGCGAAGCTGTCCAAGCTCGGCGACAAGCTCGGCAAGGACATCGACGCGCTCGAAAAGGCGCTCGCGGACGCGGGTGGCAATACGACGCTGAAGCTCGCGCAGTATTACGGGAAGAAGGTCATCGGCGCGATGAACGCGCTGCGGGAGACGGCGGATGCGCTCGAACTGCTCGTGGACGGGAATTACTGGCCGCTGCCGAGTTACGGCGAGATTCTGTACAGCGTGAAATAACGGGCGGGCGGCTACAAGCCGCCCCTACGGTCAATTCGTAGGTAACGTGGGTATTTGTAGGGGCGGGGCTTGCCCCGCCCGCACATCGAGGTTTATGCGGGGCTTTTGCTGTCGGCGAAGGCCCCGTTTTCTATGCGCAGAAGGCGGGGGTGGATCACCTTCTCCCCGTTTTCGATGCGGAAGGTGCCGCGCGGAGAGGAGATTTCATCCGTGTTGTAGAGCCAGGTCGCGAGCCGTTCGCGCTCCTGCCCGACGAGCATGGGGTCGCCCGTGATGCCGAGCGCTTCGATGGCGAGTTTCACGAGGAAGGCCGCTTCGTAGTAGTCCGCGGCGATTTCGAGCTGCGCCGCGTCCACATGCGTTTCGGACGCCTTTTCAAACACCTGCCAGGTCTGCATCTTCGCGGGGTCGGAAAGGCTCCATATGGAAACCCCTTCAATGTCCTCGGACATTCCCGAGGACTCGGCGTAGTCAAATAAGGATGCGGAGGCTGCCGAAGCGCCGCCGAGGATTTGCTCGGCCGGCACGTTGTCGTTGCGGAGCTGCGCGACCAAGCGCACGAAGCTCTCGCCGCCCGCCTCGATGTAGTAGGCGTCGGCGTCGGTGTCCAAGGCGGTTTCCGCGACGCTCGCCGCGTTGAAGGCCGTGTTGCCGATCTCGATGACGCCCGCGAGCGAAACGCCGTCCGCGCCCGCCAAAAGCGTGCGGACGCCGCCGAGCCGGTCGGCGGCCGAGGGGAGCGAGGGGTCGTACAGCACGCAGAGGGATGTGACGTTCGGGTTTTGCGCAAACCAGTCCGTCAGCGCGGCTTGCGCGTCCTTGCCGGGCTCGGCGCTGCACGAAATGATGAACGGCGCAAATTCCCCGATCACGGATTCTGACGCGACATAGCCGATGTTCGCGATGCGTTCCTCTGCTGCCGCGCGGTGCGCCGCGTCAAATTCCTGTTCTCCCGCCGGCCCGAACACGACCAAGGAGTTTTGCGCGAGGGAGGTCATCTCTGCTTCGGCCTTCGTGGCGCTGCCCGAGGTGTCCTTGACGACGCTTTTGACGAAGACGCCCCGTATGCCGCCGGTTTCGTTGATCTGCTGGATGCCGTAGTCGAGCCCCCACGCGGCCGCCACGCCCGAGTCGCCGTCCGTCCCCGTGACGGCGGAGAGGATCGGAAAGGTCCACTCGACGGCGACGGGATCCCCGCCCTGCGTCAGCGCGGACTCCGTGCCGCCGCTTGCGGAACCGTTGCCCGATGCAAAGAGGGAGTCTGCGAACGCCGCCGCATCGCCGGATGCCGCAAAGCCCCCGTCAGGCGATTCGGCGGGGAGTTCCTTGGAAAAGCCGAGCAGGAAAAACAGCGTGATCAGCACGGCCGCGACCGCGACGGCCGCCAAGCCCGCAAACAACAGAAGCCCTTTGATCGAAAGATGCCGAAAATGATGCCACATGAAATCAATTATATCATGCGACGGGAATATAGATGTCCGCCGAATAAGTCCCCATCTGCAGCGCTTGTTCGTGCGAAGGGACGTAGACGTCGATGTGCTGCCCGTTGACGCCGCCGCCGCGATCCTCTACGACCTTGCGGACGAGGCTGTCCCCCCGTTTGATATAAAGCACGGAGCCGACGGGGAAGACGCTCCAGTCCGCCGCTACCGTCTGCTCGCTGACGTGCGTGCCTGACGCCGTGATGCCGTTGCTCTTGCCGCAGCATTTCTCGCACGCGCAGTAATGTGTGATGCGGAACGTCCCCACGTATTGCAGCGTCTCGTTTGTATCCGCCGCCGTGAGGGTCATGAGGTCGGGGGAAACCGTTCCGAGCGGGACGGTCGGCCCCCCGTAGATCGGCCGTTTCGGCCGCTCCACGGAATGCAGGTCCTGCCGCTGGATTTCCACGCCGCCGAGGGCCTTTTCAAACGCCTGCACGGGTTCTTGCGGCACGGCCGCGCTCGCGGGCACCGTAAAACCGAACAACGCAAAAACGCCGATGACGCTTCCCGCCGCCGCGATTGCGCCGAAACGCTGCAAATAGTATTTCCAGAACTCCTTTGAGCGAAGGAAGGCCCAAAGTTCCCGTATCATTCGCATATGTACACCTTTCGTGTCCGCAATAACGTTTCATTGCCGCCCCCCGATTCACCCCCCCGAGGCAACAAGCCCTTATATTTTCCCTCTGAATTGTTACAAAAGCAAGTCATTCCCGTAATATTTTTGTAATAATTCAGAAATACTTCACAGAAACTTAACAATTCACATTCCATACAAGGCCCGATTTGGAGAATTGCGGATTGTGTGTTAGAATCTATGATGTAGGGGAGACAAACCGTACAATCGTTGGAAAACAAAAGAAAAGAGGTGTTTTACAAGATGAGTTTGAGAGAAGCATTGCCGAAAATCCAAACCGAACTGCCCGGGCCGAAGGCAAAAGCCGTGCTCGACCGGCGCGCACAGATCATGCCGCCGGCCATCAAGTCGATCTATCCGCTCGTGATGGAGCGCGCCGAGGGGGCGATGATCGAGGATCCGGACGGAAACGTCTTCCTCGACTGGGTCGGCGGCGTGGGCGTCATGAACGTGGGCTACACGCAGCCGGAGCTCGTGGAGGCCGTGCGGGAGCAGGCAGGAAAGTATTTCCATTCCATGATGAACATCACGACGAACCCGCTGTACATCGAGTACGCGGAGCAGATCGCCGCCGTCGCGCCCGTGCAGGGGGAGAAGGTCAAGGTCATGTTTGCAAACAGCGGCGCGGAGGCCGACGAAAACGCCGTGAAGATCGCGCGCAGCGTCACGGGGCGGCCGAACATCATCGTGTTTTCCGGCGCCTTCCACGGGCGCACGGCGCTCACGATGACGATGACCGCGAAAAAGGCCTATTCGCTGGGCATGGGGCCGTTTCCGGACGGCATCTACCGCGCGGAATTTCCGTATCTCTACCGCGCCCCGGGCGGACTGGAAGGAGACGGCGCAATCAAGTATTATGTCAACAAACTCGAAGAGGTCTTTGAAAACGCGACGCCGCCGCAGTACACGGCCGCGATCGTGTTCGAGCCCGTGCAGGGCGAAGGGGGCTTCGTGCCCGCGCCGCTCGAATGGGTGAAGGCCGTGCGCGCGCTCTGCGACAAGCACGGAATCCTGCTCGTCGCGGACGAGGTGCAGACGGGCTTCTCCCGCAGCGGGCGGCTCTTCGCGTCGGACTATTATAAGGAAGGCGGTTTCGCGCCGGACATCCTGACGTTTGCGAAATCCGTCGCGGGCGGACTGCCGCTCTCGGGCGTGGCCGCCTCCGCGGAGGTCATGGACAAGGTGACGCCCGGCACGATCGGCGGGACGTACAACGGCAACGCGCTCGCGTGCGCGTCAGCGCTCGCCGTGCTGAAAAAGATGCAGGACGAGGACTATCCCGCGAAGGCGCGGAAGATCGCGGATACCTGCATGGCGCGGTTTGCGTCGTGGAAGGAAAAATATCCGGTCATCGGCGACGTGCGCGGCCTCGGCGCGATGATGGGCGTCGAGTTCATCAAGGCGGAGGACGGTGCGGAGGCCAAGACGCCCGACGCCGCGCTCGTGGGCAAAATCGTCGCATCCGCATGGGAAAAGGGCCTGATCATCGAGAGCGCGGGCACCTACGGCAACGTGATCCGCTTCCTCTGCCCGCTCTGCGTGACGGACGCGCAGCTCGCGGCGGGCCTTGACATATACGAGGCGTGCATAGAGGAAAAGAGCTGATTGCGTTGTTGCGCAATAATTGAAAGCGGCAGACATACAGAGGCGGGAGAAAAAATTTCTCCCGTTTTTTCACATGGAGGTTTCCACGTATGGCTATCATACCACAAATCACGCTCTTTTCCTGGGAAGACGACATAGAAAATCTCGGCGACAACGCGCGGCTGAAGCTTGTGCTCGACAACCTGCCGGACGAGGATCTCGTCAGAAGGCTCGAAGCTGAGCGCGGGCGCGGCAGGGTCGGACGTAACCTGCGGCACGGAGCTGCTCGAGTCGCTCGCCGAGGAGCGTCCCCACGTCATAGACCGCTGCAAATACTTGTGTGAAAAAAAACATCCCCAAACCGCTTTCCTTGTGATATAATTTCTCTTCATATTAAATGATATATATGGAGGAACGGACAATGAGCAACAAGAGCAAAATCATGACGATGGACGGCAATACGGCGGCGGCGCACGTCTCCTATGCTTTCACGGATGTCGCGGCGATTTTTCCGATCACGCCGAGCTCACCGATGGCGGAATTCGTCGACGAGTGGGCGGCGTACGGGCGCAAAAACATCTTCGGCCAGACGGTGCGCCTGACGGAGATGCAGAGCGAGGCGGGCGCGGCGGGCGCGGTCCACGGTTCGCTCGCGGCGGGCGCGCTGACGACGACCTACACGGCGTCGCAGGGCCTGCTGCTCATGATCCCGAACATGTACAAGATTTCCGGCGAGCTGCTCCCCGGCGTGTTCCACGTCTCGGCGCGCACGCTCGCGGCGCACGCGCTGTGCATCTTCGGCGACCACAGCGACGTCATGAGCGCGCGGCAGACGGGCTTTGCGCTCCTGGCGAGCAGCAGCGTCCAGGAGGTCATGGACCTCGGCGCCGTGGCGCATCTGGCGGCGATCAAGGGCCGCGTGCCGTTCCTGCATTTCTTCGACGGCTTCCGCACC
>JAISTF010000045.1 GCA_031272745.1 Eubacteriales Family XIII. Incertae Sedis bacterium | reverse complement strand
CCAACTCACGGGCGACTTCTATACCGTCGGGGAAATCCTCGGCCATACGCTCAAAGGTATCGGGATGTCGCTCGGCATATCGACCAATCTTGAAGCGGTCACGGCGCGGTATGTGGATGTCCGGCTCGAACGAAAAAGAGAGGTTCTCGACGTGTATCACAAGGCACTTCACCCGTCGGCGGTAGACAGAAAAAGTGGGCAACAAAAATGGTGGGCAACAATCGAATTTGGGCAACAAAACCACCAGCGAGCGGGCAAAAAAATAAGCCTGAAAAACATTGAAATTTCAGGCTTTCTGGCGGAGAAGGTGGGATTCGAACCCACGTACGAGTCACCCCGTAAACGCATTTCGAGTGCGCCGCGTTCCGACCACTTCGCTACTTCTCCGCGCATTCCGCATGGCGCCGCAAACGGCGCCGCAGTGGATTATTATATATAAAAAGACGGGCCGGTGTCAAATCTTGATCGGCTCGGGGCTGTAGCGGAAACCGGTCAGCGCGCGGCGACCGAGCATGTGGTAGAGTTTGTCGGCGCGGATGCCGAGGCTGATGGTGCCGCGGGAGCGTTCGAGCTCGTCCTGCTCCTGGCGCAGGTTTTGGAAGACGTAGGTCTCGGGCGTCAGCGCGTGGACCTCGCGCAGGATTTCCGCGCCGGCGTCGTTGAACGCGAGGACGCGCGCGCACAGGCGCTCGGCGAGGGCGACGTCCATCTCCTGTTTGGAAAGGCGCATCGCGGTGTGCAGGAAGAGGCGGCGAATGCGCGTCTCCGTGTAGCGTTTCGTTTTGACGAGCTGGACGAGTTCCGCGAAGGTGCCGGCGCGGCCCGCCGCTTCAATGAGACGGTTTTCCAAGCCCTCGGCGGCCGAATATACATTTGCCGCTTCCTCGATGTCCATCGTCAGCAGCGCGTAGCGCAGCGCGTCGAACAGATCGTCGGGATAGACCATGACGGCCCCGCGGTGGCGCGACGCGTTGAAATTGAACTCGTAGGTCGGAATGGACTTGATGTCCCAGGCGGACACCTCGGGGATCGCTTCGATGAACGCGTCCTTGATGACGTCCGCCGTCTTGTCGGGCGTGAAGGCCATCGCGCGCCCGAAACGGCCCACACGCAGCAGCGCGCGGATTGCGCTCGCTCCGGCGAACCCGCTTTTTTCATCCAGCCCGTTCGGCCCCGAGCCATAGCGCGGGATTGCGTACAGCGCGATGTCCTCCGGGCGCTTGCCCGCTTCGGCGGCCATGTAGGCGGGCCGGAAGCAGGCGATGCCACGGCTCGTGTGCTCCGCTTCGAGCAGGATGAGCTGCCGCAGGTATTCAATGGCGAGGATGTCGTTGGGCCGCTGCACAAGCTGTGCGCGCTCTTCGCCGAACTCCTGCAGGAGCGCGGCCTGGCGCGCGGCGGGATAGGACATCCCCTCTTTCATGAAGCGCTGCGTCGCCTCGGAGAAACTCTTCGGCTCAAAGGCGAGCGTCTGCGCGACTTCGCGCAGATCCGCCACGGCCGTCTCCGGAGACTCCGCCGCCCGTTCGCTGCCGAACGCGAGCGCGTCGCACACGCCGAGACCGGCCAACACGCGCACACCGCCGTGCGCGAAGTTTTCCGCGCCCGTCGCCGCATAGACAAACGGAAGCTCGAGCACGAGATCGATGCCGTTGCGCACGGCCGCTTCCGCGCGCACGTATTTGTCGAGAAGCGCCGGCTCGCCGCGCTGCACAAAAGGCCCGCTCATGACGCAGACCGTGCGGTCCGCGCCGCTCACGCGCTTCGCTTCTTCCAGACAGTAAGCGTGGCCTTTGTGGAAGGGGTCGTATTCGGCTATGATGCCAAGGGTCTTGGCCATCGGCAACCGCTACTCATCCATTTGCGTCTTGTACGCAAGCTCTTTGATTTCGGTGCGGTTCTCCGCGAGCCGGTCGCCGACGCCGTCGAACGTCGTCCGCAGGTTGTTGAACATCTCGCCGAAATACTGGCTGTCCAGGTATTCGAGCTTCTCCTGAAAATCGTACAGCACCTTGTCGATGTAATCGTACGTGCTCATCTTCAGCTGCTTCGCGCCCGACGCCGCGCTGTCCTCCAGCTCCTTCGCGCGCTGCTTCGCCTGCTGCGTGATCTGGTTTTGGTCGACGAGAATCTCGGCCCGCTGCTCCGCGTCCTTGATGATCGTCTCATATTCCTCTTTCGCGTCGTTCAGGATGCGCTCGCGCTCGTCCTTGATGAACTGCGCCTGCTGGATCTCGTCCGGCAGCGCCTTGCGGATGTCATCGACGATCTCCAGCAGCTCCGCCTTGTCCACCATGATCTTGTTTGTCAGCGGCACCCCGGGCGCTGTATCGCATACTGCTTCGATTTCTTCCAGCAAATCCAGAACTTTCATCGCGTTTGCCCTCCAATAATAAATTCACCCAATAGCGTCTCTCCATCATATCACAGTTTTTGCTTTTCTTCATCTACGAGTTTCCGCAGATACGCGTGCACCGCTTCCGGCACGAACGCGCGGATGTCCCCGTCGTAGCGCAGCACCTCTTTCACGATGGTCGAGCTGATGAACGAATACGCCGGCTCCGCCATGAAGAAAATCGTCTCCGCCGTCTCATACAGGTGCGCGCTCATCTGCGCGATCGGAATCTCGTAGTCAAAATCCATCGACGTCCGCAGCCCCCGCACGACGGCCGTGACGCCGTGCGCGTTGACATAGTCGGCCAGCAGCCCGCTGAACTCGACAATCTCCACATTCTCCACGCCCGCCGTCGCAAGCCGGATCATCCCGAGCCGGTCCTCCGCCGAAAACCGCGGCCGCTTCTCGCTGTTCACGAGGACCGCGACGAGCAGCGTATCCGCCAGCTTCGCGGCGCGCCGGATGACATCCAAATGCCCGTTCGTGATGGGATCAAACGTCCCCGCATAGAGAAACACATTCTTTTTCATGATTCAATCACCTTCCGTACGCAGCACATCGACGGCGGTCTTCCCGTAGCGCCGCGTCTTCTCCAGTGCAAACGCCGCCGGCAGCGCCTGCAAATAACCGTCCCGCTTCGCGTCGCGCTCGATCACCGCGTGCGCCCCTTCCGCAAGCGCGCCGGATGCCGCGAGCGTCTCCAAAACCGTAGCATAATGCTCGCACAAATCGTACGGCGCGTCAACCAAGACGAGATCGATTTTTTCATGAATTTTCCCCACCGCCCCGCGCCAATCCCCCCTGAGCACCGTCGCATTCTCCCGAATATTCAATAACGAAAGATTCGCTTTTGTCAGTTCGGTCTCCACATCGCACAACCACACGCGCGCCGCGCCGCGCGAAAGCGCCTCGATTCCAAGCGCGCCCGACCCCGCGAAGAGATCGAGCACGTTCGCGCCCGGCACGTACGGCGCGATCAAGTTGAACATCGCTTCCTTCACGCGATCGGTCGTCGGCCGCACGCGGTCGTCCTTCGGCGGCGTGAGCTTTCTGCCTTTGTAGATACCGGCGATGACTCTCACAGATCCGTCCTACCCGATTGCTTCCAATTGCGATAACTTTTTGCGCAGCGGAGCGTGCTCCCGCGCGGTCAGCTCGGGG
>JAISTF010000022.1 GCA_031272745.1 Eubacteriales Family XIII. Incertae Sedis bacterium | reverse complement strand
AGTTGACGTCAATATGCAGGATGCTGCGTGTCAAGCTCCGCCCACCTTTCATACGCCGCGTCGAGCGCGGCCTGCTTTTCCGTGATCTCTTCGTGGAGCTGCGCGAGCAGTTCGTAGTCCGTCGCGTTGTTCCCGTCCGACTGCCTTGCTTCGAGCGCGGCGATGTCCGCTTCGAGCGTCTGGATCAGCGTCTCGACGTCGGCGACCTGCCGCTCGTAGCGCCGCCGCGCGGCCTCTTCCTGCTTCTGCCTTTGCCGTTCGACCGCCGCCGCCGTCAGCGGCTTCTCGTCGTCGTACGCCGCAAATCTGCCCGACGTATGACCGGTTGCCTGAGCATCCGTAGGGGCGGCTTTCAGACGCCCGCTTTCGAAATCTGCCTTCTTCTCTTTATAATAATCAAAATTCCCCGCATAACTCACGAGTCCGTCCCCCGTCAGCTCCAGTATCCGCGACGGCAGCCGCTCCAAAAGCCACCGGTCGTGCGAGATGATGAGCAGCGTGCCGTCAAACTCCGACAGCGCGTCCTCGACCGCGTCCATCGACGCCACGTCCAAATGGTTCGTCGGCTCGTCGAGGAAGAGCACGTTCGCGCCCGACACGATGAGCTTGAGCAACGACAGCCGTGCCTTTTCGCCGCCCGACAGCGACGCGATGCCCTGGAACACCTTGTCGCCGCGAAACAGGAAACGCCCGAGCAGCGAGCGCAGGTCCGTGTCCGTCTCCCACGGCAGCACGGCGCGCATCTCTTCGAGCAGCGTGTTTTCGGATGTCAGCCCCGCCTGGTGCTGGTCGTACACGCCGATTTTCACGTTCGCGCCGCGCTCGACGATGCCCGTGTCGCTCGAAAGCCGCCCCGCGAGGATGTTCAGCAGCGTCGTCTTGCCGACCCCGTTGGACCCGATCATGCAGACCTTCTCCCCGCGCCGCAGCGCGAGCTCCACGCCCGCGAACAACGGCACCCCTTCTGCGTACGCCTTCGACAGGTTTTCCGCGAGCAGCACGTCGTCGCCGCTGCGCTTCGCCTTCCCGAAATCCACCTTTACGGACGGCCCGTGCAGGCGCGCCTTCGGTGCCTCGGGCCCGGGCGCGTGCGCGAGCCGCTTCTCCCGCGACGCCGCGCGCTTCGCGAGCTTCTCCGTGCCACGTTCCTTGAACCTGCGGATCAGCTCTTCCTGCCGCCGGATCTCCTTCATGCTGTGCTCGAACGCCCGCCGCTCCGCTTCGACGAGCACGCGCTTCTTCTCGCGGTACGCCGTGTAATTCCCGCCGTACGCCGTCAGCCGCCCGTCCTCAAGCTCGAAGATCCGCGACACCGTGCGGTCGAGGAAATACCGGTCGTGCGAAATCAAAACCACGGTCCCGGGAAACGCCTTCACGCGCCGCTCGAGCTGCGCGAGCATCTCGAGGTCAAGATGGTTTGTCGGCTCGTCGAGAAACAGCACGTCCGGTTTTTGCAGGAACAATTCCGACAGTTCCTTGCGGGCCCGCTCGCCCCCCGACAAGGTGTCCGCGCCCGTCTTCTCCTGGCGCAACAGCCCGACGCGCAAATCGTTATTCACAAAAAACGAACCGGAGGTCGGGGCGAGGTCGCCGTGCAGGATGCGCAGGAGCGTCGACTTGCCCGCGCCGTTCGGCCCGATGAGCCCGATTTTCTCGCCCGCCTGCACCGTGAACGAGACGCCGTCCAGGACGACGTCCGTGCCATATTCCATTTCGATGCCGTTGGCCGCAAGCGCAATCATGTGACTATTCTATCAGATTGTTTTATAATGGGTGTCGTGGGCGATTGGATGATTCGAGGATATGAGCTGCTCACGGTCATCGTTCCGTTTTTTGTGGCGTATGAAGCGGTGGGCGTGGCGAACCGTCGGCGGGGGCTGCGGGACGGTCGGGGGTACGCGCTGGGGGCGTGGGCGTTCGCGGTGTACGTCTACGGCGTTTTCCATTTCACGGGCGCGGGCACGCTGCACGACATCCTGCGGCTCGGGCTCGCGCTACGCGATGACCAGACGAATCTGCAATTTCTGTCCGACTATATGATTCCCTCGGAGTACGCGCTGAACGTCCTGCTGTTCGTGCCGTTCGGCTTCCTCGTGCCGATGCTCTGGCCGCGCGCGGACCGCCTGTGGGCCGTCGTGCCGGCGGGCCTCGCCTTCTCGCTGCTCATCGAGCTCAGCCAGCTGCTGAACAACCGCGCGAGCGACGTCGACGACCTGCTGATGAACACGCTCGGGGCGGCGGTCGGCTTCCTGCTGTTCCGCGCGGCCTTCCACGGGGCTGCCCGGACGGGGCAGGCGGAGCGGGCCGGGCGGCTGCGGGCGCGGTGCGGTTATTTGAAACGCGAGCCGCTGCTCTATATCGCCGTGATGTTCGTCGGCCGCTTCCTGCTGTTCGATGAGACGGGGATGTGGGGGATGTTTTCGGCGGTATGATACAATGCTTCCTATGGGAGCGACGGTTTTTTTTCCTGCAGAGAATTTGACGCTTGAGGCGGCGGCGGGCGCGAGCCTGCTCGATGTGATCCGTGCGGCGGGGTTGCCGATCGAGGCGGTTTGCAATGGGCGCGGGACGTGCGGCAAATGCCGCGTGCGCGTGGACGGCGCGGAGATGCTCGCGTGCGAGACGGCGGCGCGGGACGGGATGCGCGTCGAGATCTTGTCGTCGGCGGAGGAGATGGATGTGCTCACGGAGTCGGCGGCCGGCGGGGGCGGCGGCACAGGCGCGGAAGCCGATTCCGCGGCGACGGCGGGCACGGACGACACGGACGACACCGCGCTGGCGATTGCCGTCGACGTCGGCACGACCACGGTCGTCGTCGAGGCGCTCGGGCTTCCGTCGGGCAGCCGGCGCGCCGTGCGCGGGTTCACGAATCCGCAGCGGGCGTACGGGGCGGACGTGCTGTCCCGCATCAACCTTTCGATGGACGACGCGTCGCTTTTGTCGGGGCTGATTGCGAAGGCGGTGGATGAGGCGGTCGCGGATGTCCTCGCGGAAGCGGAGGCGACGGGAGCGGACGTCTCGAAGGTCGTCGTCGCGGGGAACACGACGATGAGTTATCTGCTGTTGAATCTGCGGTGCCGCTCGCTCGGGCTCGCGCCGTTCGAGCCGGAGTTTGTGTTCGCGCCGTCGTATGCCTATGAGGACGTGTTTCATGCGGGCACGCTTGCCTGCCCCGTCGTCGTGACGCCGTTCCTGTCGTCGTTTGTCGGCGGGGACATCACGGCGGGGCTTGCGCACATCGACCGGCATTACGGAGGCGACGACTACATCCTCGTCGACATGGGGACGAACGGGGAGATCGCCTACCGGAAAGGTGCGCGGCTGCTCGCGACGAGCACGGCGGCGGGGCCGGCGCTCGAGGGCGGCAACATCACCTGCGGCATGAGCGGAATCGCGGGCGCGATCTATGCGGTCGAACCACAGGGGGACGGGTTCGCGGTGCAGACCATCGGCGGCGGGGCGCCGCTCGGGATCTGCGGGTCGGGGGTCATCGACCTGGTGGCGAAGCTGTTGGCGGCGGGGTACGTCGAGGTGACGGGGGCGTTTGCGGACGCGATTCCCGAGGGGATTTTGTGCGAGGTCGCGCTGCCGGCGCAGGCGTCGGACGCCGCGCCGCCGCGCCCGATGAAGGCGCTCCGCATCGCGAAGGGCCCTGCCGCGTCGAACGGTTCCGCCGACATCGTCTTCACGCAGAAGGACGTGCGCGAGTTCCAGCTCGCGAAGGGCGCGATCCGCGCGGGCATCGAAATCCTCATGAAAGAGATGGGCGGCGCGCCGGCCGTGCTCTACCTCGCGGGCGGCTTCGGCCAGAACATCAACCTCGCGAGCGCGTTCGCCGTCGGTCTGCTGCCGCCGCAGCTTGAGGGGCGGGTCCGCTTCGTCGGCAACACCTCGCTCGGCGGCGCCCGGGACGCCTGCCTGCACGAGGACGTCCGGCGGAACATTCAAAGAATCCTTTCGGAAGCCGAGGAAATCAACCTCGGAGGCCATCCGGATTTCAACGATACATTCATGGACACGATGCTGTTTTAGCCGCAAGAGCGAGGAGAGAAACATGGAAGACGGAAGAGAAACAACAGGCGCAGGGGATAGATTATTGGAAGAAATCCGGTCTTGGGACCAGGTCAATCAGGCCGATCCGTTTGATTTGTCCGTGCTCACCTTTGAGGAGGAGATTCGCGCGATGTGCGAGCAAAACACCTGCGGGCGTTACGGCAAGTCGTGGAACTGCCCGCCGGTCTGCGGCACGGTGGAGGAGCTCGAGGCGGCGTGCAGGCGTTATTCGAAGGGCATCCTCGTGAACAGCGTGAAGCAGCTCGAGGACAGCTTCGACTGGCAGGGCATGATGGACGGCGGGCGGGCGCTGTGCGACATCCTGCTCGACATCGACGACGCGGCGCGGCGGCTCGGGCTCGCGGACTACCGCATCCTCGGCAGCGGCGGCTGCAACAGCTGCGAGGACTGCTCGTACCCCGACCACCCGTGCCGCCACCCGGACAAGCAGTTCACGCCGATCGAGGCCTGCGGCATCAACGTGATGCAGACCGCGCTCGACTCCGGCTTCAAATACAACAACGGCCAAAACACGGTCACGTATTTCGGGATGCTGCTGTACAACTGACGGGTTCAGTCCGTGTCCGTGAGGAGCGTTCCGGTGCCGCTGAAGGTGAGGTACTGGGACGCGACCCATCCTTCGTAGGTATCGTAGCGGACGTAGGTCCAGTCGGGCGACGAGGCGCTGATGCCGAGGACGCTGAGTTTTTCGCCCTTGGAGAGCAGCGTGAGGACGTCGTAGTCCGTGCCGGGGCCTTTGCGGAGGCGCAGGCCTTCGTCGGAGCTGACCACGGCGCTGTAAC
>JAISTF010000211.1 GCA_031272745.1 Eubacteriales Family XIII. Incertae Sedis bacterium | reverse complement strand
ACGATGTACACGCTCGACAAGGGCATCCTCGCGGAGCTTCCCGCGGAGAGCACGGATTTGACGCGCGCGTGGGTCGGCGCGGGCGAGCCCGTCTACCGCATCACGGACAACAACCTCTGGTACCTTGCGTTCTGGAAGGAGCGCACGGCGCACAAGCTGAACGAGACGTCGTCCTCGGCCCTCGCGGGCGGCGCATCGGCCCAGGCCCCGCAGCTCGAGGTCGAAGCGGAGGAAGAGACAGCCGACGACAGCGACAGCACCGGCAAAGACAGCGACAGCGAAACCAACAGCTCCGCGGCAACCGCGGGCGAAGCCCCGCTCGCCGCCGAGGAAGTCATCGAGACGGGCGCGTCCATCGACGACTACGCCGTCGGGCGCAAGGTCACGCTCGACCTCGGCGCGACGCGCGTCACGGCCCTCGTGCATTCCGTCGAGGAGCGCGCCGACGGGTGGTTTGTCGTGCTGTCGTCCGACATGTACTACAAGGACCTCGTGAAATACCGCAAGAAGGCCGTGCGCGTCATCTTCGAGGAATACAGCGGCGCGGTCGTCGGGCGAAGCGCGATCCGCGAGCGGGACGGGCAACAGGGCGTCTACGTCCGCCAGCAGAGCGGCACCTGGAAATGGGTGCCCGTGCACGTCCTGCGCACGTCGGGCGGGCGCTGCCTGCTGTCGGAAGGCACCTTCCCGGGTGAGGACGGCGCGCCGGTCACAACCGTGAATTACTATGATGAGGTCATGAGCGACCCGCAAGCCGAAGGTTATTGAAGGAGCGAGGCAAATGGACAATCACGGGCATATTGTGAATAACGTGGCGGAGGTGCGGGGCCGGATCGCGGCAGCTGCGGCGCGGGCGGGGCGAAACCCCGATGACATCACGCTCGTCGCGGTCACGAAGACGCGCACGCCCGAGGAGATGGCGGCGGCCGTAGAGGCCGGTTGCGTCGATCTCGGGGAGAACCGCGTGCAGGAATACCTTGAAAAACGCGAAAAAACCCAACATCTTGCTGAAAATTCGCAAAAATTTCAAAAAAACCTCAATATAAGGTGGCATTTGATTGGACATTTGCAAAGAAACAAGGTAAAATATATCGCAGACGGCGTATCTCTGATTCACTCGGTCGACAGTTTTCGGCTGGCCGAGGAGATTGAGACGCGGGCCGCCGCGTTGGAGCGCAGGATCGAAGTCCTGCTCCAACTCAATCCCGCAGGGGAAACGCAGAAATCCGGCGTCGCCCCGCAGGAGGCGGAGGCGCTCGCGCTCGAGATCGCGGGCAGCCTGCCGCATGTGGCGGTGACCGGCCTCATGGCGGTCGTGCCGATTGCGGAGGATCCCGAAGAGGTGCGCGGGCTGTTTCGCGAGGTGCGTGCGCTGTACGACGCGCTTCGGGAGAGGCATACGAACGTGCCCGACGGCGCGCTGCCGGAGTTCCGGCGGCTGTCGATGGGCATGACGCATGATTTTGAAGTAGCGGTGGAAGAAGGAGCAACCATAGTCAGAGTGGGAACCGGCATTTTCGGAGCCCGGGTGTAGACAGGAAACGGAGGGTAAGCAATGAGCAGCATATTCGAGAAACTCGGAGATTTGTTCAGCACAGAGGATGAGGACGAGCTGGAGGAGCAGGCATCCTTCGGCGTGTCAGACCGTCGGGAGCAGCGGCGCGGCTACGGCCTCACGGAGGACGTGACGCCGGTGCGGCAGCAGCCGGTGCGCGGCGGCACGGGGACGTACGGGCGCGAAGCCGTGCGGGAGCCCCTCGGCGGGCTGCGCGCGGATGACAACGTCATCCCGATGCGGGGCAAAAACCTCGTCGAGAAACTGACGAAGGGTTTCAAGATCGTGGTCAGCGAGCCGCGGTCGTTCGACGAAACGCCGAAGCTCGTCGACAGCCTGAAGGGGCGCAAGCCGATCATCATCAATCTCGAAAACATCGAGAACGACACGGCGCGCAAGATTTTCGACTTCCTGTCGGGCGCCACGTACGCGCTCAACGGAAACGTCCAGAAGATCGCGCAGAACATCTTCGTCTTCCTGCCGGAAAACGTGGATGTGTCGACGGGCGCGCAGGAACCCGGCGCGTTCAAATACGGAGAGGAGTAGGGCGGCCCTCGAAACCAGGCCGCCTGCCATCCCATGATCTTTGCCGCAAACGTCGTCAACGTCATTGCGAATATATTGGTTCTCTGTCTTCTCATCCGCTCGGTGCTGAGTTGGATCGTCTATTCGGGCAACCAGTACGGGCGTTATTCCCAATCGCCCTTTGTCCGTATCTACAACATCCTCGGCGCCGTGACGGAGCCGATCGTCTCGCCGGTGCGCCGCTTCCTGTCGCGCTTCAACACCGGCCCTTTTGATTTTGCGCCGCTCGGGGCGATGATCCTCATCCTCATCGTGCGGCGAATCCTCGTATGGTTGTTGCTCCTGTAGCAAGGAGGGGTGCGATGATCACACCGGCTGAAATCCAAAACAAAGCGTTCACCAAGGGCGTCCGCGGGTACAAGGAGGACGAGGTCGACGCCTTCCTCGACCAAATCATCGTCGATCTCGACGCGCTGCTGCGCGAACACGAAATGGTGAAAGAGCAGCTCGTGAAGGTCGTGCAGGAAAACGCGCGGTACCGCGAGTCCGAAAACTCCGTCTACCGCACGCTCGACTCGGCGAAGGCGCTCATGCAGGAGATTTCCGCGAGCGCGGAGAAGCGCGCGGAAATCGTGCTGAAAAACGCGGAGCTCGACGCGGAGCGCATCCGCCGCGACGCGCAGGGGGACGTCGAAAAGCTGACCGAGGACGCGACCGCGCTCTCGCGGCGCTGGGAGCTCTTCAGCGCGCGCTTCCGCAACCTGCTCCAGACGGAGCTCGACCGCTTCGACAGTTTCGCCGCCAACCTCATGGAAGACGACGGGCGCTCGTCGCAGGCCGTGCTCGTGCCCGTGCGCGGGATTCCGCTCACGGACGATCCCGGCGCGACGACGCGGAAATTCTGATCCGTGGAAAAATCGAAGCCGACGTGGCTCATCTACGTGGCGATGTTCGTCGCCTTTGTCTGGCTGGACCGCTTCCTGAAAAACCTCGTTTCGTCCCGTATGCAGATCGGCGAAGCCTGGCCGTCGCGGGACGCGTTCGCGGCCATCCGCTACACCATCAACGAAGGCGTCTCCTTCAGCCTGTTCTCCGGCCATCCTACGGCGCTGATCGTGCTGCAGAGCGCGCTCTTCATCGTCATCGCGGCGGTGCTGTTCGCCGCGTACCGGCGCGGGATGCACGCGGCGCTCCTCACGGGCCTGTGCTGGATCGTCGCGGGCGGCGCGGGCAACCTCATCGACCGCATCCGCTACCACTACGTCATCGACTTCATCTCGGTCGGCTCCTTTCCCGTATGGAATTTTGCGGATATGTGCATCGTGGGCGGTTGCATCGTCGCCGGCGTGTACATGATCTTTTTCTACGGAAGGGCGCAGTGATGGCCCTCTACCGCAAATCGGACGACGTCGAAACCCGCGAGGCGCTTCTCGGCCCTGAGGATGACGGAAAACGTCTCGACGTCGTGCTCGCCGCGCGGTTTCCGGATTTGTCGCGCAGCCGCATCCAGAGCCTCATCGACGCCGGAAATGTTGAAATCCTTGGGAATAACGGGGACGCGGATGCCGCTGTGCCGGTGGGGTCGCGGCGTCAAACAGCACGGGAGGGTGACAGAATCATTATTCATGCAAATCCCCTTGTGGCGCTCGAAGCCGCTGCGGAGGACATCCCCTTGGATGTGATTTTCGAGGATGCGGATGTGGTCGTCGTCAACAAGCCGCGCGGCATGGTCGTGCATCCGGCGCGCGGCAACACGGGCGGTACGCTCGTGAACGCGCTGCTGTTTCGCGGGGCGTTGGCGGGCGGCAAGGAACCGGAACGGCCGGGCGTCGTGCACCGCATCGACAAGAATACGAGCGGCCTTTTGGTCTTCGCGAAGAACGAGCGGGTGCACGCGGGCCTGGCGGCGCAGTTCGCCGCGCATACGGTCGACCGCCTCTACTACGGGGTGTCGCTCGGCGGTTTCCGCGAGGATGCGGGGACGGTGGACGCGCCGATCGGGCGCAAGCCGAACGACCGTCTGCGCATGGCGGTCGTGCCGGACGGCAAGCCGGCCGTGACGCATTGGCGCGTGCTGGAGCGGTTCGGCGAAGGCGCGGGCGGCGGGCGCGCGGGCGCGTACGGCGGCAAGCACACGCTTTTGGAACTGCGGCTTGAGACGGGGCGCACGCACCAGATCCGCGTCCATATGGAATACATCGGGCGGCCGATCCTCGGCGACGACCTCTACGGCGGGCAAAAGGGCGCGGGGCAGATCCTGCACGCGAAGACGCTCGGTTTCACGCATCCGGTCAGCGGCGAGCGGCTCGCGTTCGACAGCGCGCTGCCGGCGTATTTCGAGGAGACGTTACGGAAGTTGCGGGGTCACGTATAGGGTCTTGTTGTGCGTGAAGATGACGTAGCCGGGCTTGGCGCCGGACGGCTTTTTTACGTGGCGCACTTTTGTGTAGTCGACGGGCACGCCCTCGGAGGCGCGCGCCTTGCTGTGCCACGCGGCAATCTGCGCCGCCGCCGGCAGATCCGCCTCGGGCGCGTCCGATTTCAGGATGACGTGGGAGCCCGGGATGTCCTTTGTGTGGAGCCAGAGGTCGTCGGGCTTCGCGAAGCGCATCGTGAGTTCGTCGTTTTCGCGGTTGTTGCGGCCGACGAAGACCTTGGCGCCGGACGGAAGGTCGTATTCGAGGGGCGCGAAGAACGCCTTGTGCAGGCCGGACTTCTTCTTTTTCGCGGGCTTGCCGCGGCCGCCGCGGTCGCGCAGGAATCCCGCTTCCGCGAGCTCCTCGCGGATGTCCGCGACGTCGGCGGGCGTCTGCGCCGCTTCGAGCGACCAGGCGGCGCTTTCGAGGTAGGCCACGGAGGCGTCGGTCTCCGCGAGCTGTTTCGCCTTTTCGATGAGCGCGGTCTTGAGCTTGGCGTAGCGTTTGTAATATTTCTGCGCGTTCTCCGCGGGGGTGGCGAGCGGGTCCAGCGGGACGCGCACGGTGGCGGCGCCTTCCTGCCCCCAGTCCTCGAGCGCGGCTTCGCGCATGCCTTTGGACAGGCGCCAGATGTTGGCGGTGACGAGGTCGCCTTTGTGCTTCCATTCCTCGGCTCTGCGCGCATCCTCGATTTCTTCGAGGAGCTTCTGCTTTTTCAGGTACAGCTTGTCGAGCCGCGCCTTCACGGCGGCGGCCGTCTCCTTCGCGCGCACGGACACGCGCGCGGCGCGCTCGCGGTTTTCGTACCAGGTCTCAAGCATCTCGCTGACGCTCGCGAACCCGTGCGCTTCGAGGCCGTCCATGACCCTGAGGCGAAAGACGTGAAAATCCTTCGCGGTGCCGTCCGCGTCCGACCAGATGGTGGGCGCGTAGTCTCCGGCCGCCGCCCGCGCCGCGTAGTCCTCGAGGCGGCCGCCCGCTTCGCGCTCCGCTTCCATGAGCGGGCTGATGCCTTTGCCCGGCGGCGGCAGTTCGTACGGGAGCCCCGGCAGGATTTGCCGCACGCGGCTCTTGTCAAAGGAGATGCGTTTGATTGCGTCGAGGATGCGGTCCCCGGCGTCGAGCAGGATGAGGTTGCTGTGCTTGCCCATGAGCTCGAAGACGAGCGTGCGCGGCTCGTGCACGCCGATTTCGTTCACGGCGTCCAAGGCGATGCGCACGATGCGCTCCCCCGCGACCTGCGTGGCGGACAGGACGCGCGCGGAGATCAGGTGCTTGCGCAGAAACATGCAGAACGCCGGCGGATTTTCCGCGCCGGGTTCGCGGTGCGCCGTCAGGTAGAAGGCGGGCTGGCTGCTGTCCGCGGACAGGAAGAGGCCGTGCTTCGCGCCGGGGGCGCCGTCCCTTGGCGGGGTGTTCACGACGAGCAGGATGTCGGCGCGCGCCGGTTGGTAGACGCGCTCGATCCGCCCGCCTGCGAGGCGGGTATTCAGTTCCTGCGCGACCGCGCCGACGACGTAGTTGTCAAAAGCCATAGCGTCTCCCGTTGCCGGATTCCCGGGTCAAGCCCAAGAATGACAGTAGTGTGAAAATTTCTGCTTGAAAACAAGCGAAAAGTAGTGTATATTATTCGAGTTGCATTTGCAAGGAGCGGCCGGAGACGGCTGTGGAAAATACGTAGGAACAGAGCAGAGAAGGGAGCAGCATCATGTCGAGAAAATGCGCGATTTGCGGAAAGGGGCAGGCGTCCGGAAACAACGTCTCCCATTCCAACCGCCACACGCGGCGCAAATGGAATGTGAACATCCAGTCCGTCAAGGTCAACGAGGGCGGCACGGTGAAACACATCAACGTTTGCACGAAGTGCTTGCGGGCCGGCAAAGTTGTGAAAGCGGTTTAGGCCGCTTTTTTTTTCGGAAAAAGAGAGAGGATGGTGTTGGTATGATTCAAAAGACGAAGGAGCGGATGGAGATTCGCGAAAACTGGCACGGCTACGACAAATTGTCGACGATCGCCTGCGTGTCGAACGACGACGGGTTCCGCGTCGTGAGCGTGATCGTCGTCGGCAAGGAGGAGACGGTCGTCTTCGACACGCAATGGACGCTGTCCAACGCGCACCGCGTCGTCGCGGAGCTGTACGAGATCGGCAAGAAGCCGAAGGCGATCTTTCTGTCGCACGGGCATCCAGACCATTATTTCGGCACGGAGGTGTTCCTGCAGGCGTTTCCGGATACGCCGGTGTATGCGACGGAAGAGGACATCCAGGTCATCGAGGAGCAGTTTTTGCCGAAGCTCGACCACTGGAAGGGGGAGATCGGCGAGCTGAACTGCCCGGACAAACCGATTCCCGTGAAGCCGTATGTGGAAGGCTGCCTCGACCTCGACGGGTTTGAGATTCGGCCGATTCCCCACATCTGGGGCGACCTCAAATACAACACGGTGCTGTGGATTCCGTCGATCAAGACGGTCTGCTGCAGCGACGTCGTGTTCAATATGGCGCATCCGTTCACCTGCGAAATCACGGACGCGGGGCGCAAGCACTGGGCCGAGGACATCGAAAAGATCCGTGCGCTCGGCGCCGAAGTCATCATCCCCGGGCACACGATGTTCGGGCTCGGCTTCGATGAGCGCGCGCTCGATTTCACGAAGGACTATGTCCTCAAGACCGTGGACGCGCTCGACAAAAACCGCGCGTTGCTCAAAGAGGGCATCCCGGGCGACATCGCGGCGAAGGCGTTCTATTATGATATGGATACGTATTGCTTTGACGCGATCCTCAAGCGCAGCAACGAGATGAACGCAAACGTCTACCTCGCGGGGCGCGAGTGGAACGACCTCTGGAATGAGAATATGGGCGGCGAGGACGAGTAGGCCCTCTTCGGGAAACATGGAAAGGAGTACGAATATGGCCGGCAGATTGGAAGGAAAAGTGGCAATCATCACGGGCGGCGGCGTCGGCATCGGCGCGGCGGTCGCCGGGGCTTTTGTCAAAGAGGGCGCGAAGGTGCTCATCACGGGGCGGCGCGCGGAGAAGCTCGAGGAGTTTGCAAAGACGCTTCCCGCGGACAGCATCGGTTGGCACGCGGGGGACATCACGAAGGTGGAGGACGCCGAGGCGATGGTGCAGGCGGCGGTCGCAAAATTCGGGAAGCTCGACGTGCTCGTGAACAACGCGGGCATTGACCCGTCCGGCACGGTGGTTGACATCCCGATCCAGCAGTGGTTGGACATCTTGAACACAAATTTGAACGGGACGTTCTATATGACGCGGTTTTCGATTCCGGAAATGCTGAAGCAGGGCAAGGGCGCGATCGTCAACATTTCGTCGCTCGCGGGCGTGCGCGCGATTCCGGCCATGCCGGCGTACAGCACGACGAAGGCGGGGCTCCAGGGGTTCACGAACGCGGTCGCGCTCGACTACGGCCCGAAGGGCATTCGCGTGAACATGGTCTCGCCGGGCGCGACGGCGACCGACATGCTGAAAAATTCGATGCAGGGGCTCGCGGATTCGCAGAACACGGACATCTACGGGGCGCTCGGCATCCTGACGCAGTTTTGCCCGCTCGCGCGCGCGGCCGAACCGGAGGAGATCGCGCCGGCGGTCGTCTTCCTCGCGAGCGACGAGTCCTCGTACATCACGGGACAAAACATCCTCGTCGACGGCGGCGCGACGATCGTGGATCCGTGCGGGTCGGCGACCAGTATGCTCGGCAAGGCATGGGGAGACAGATAGACGAAGATATTTCGCGAAGAGAATGAAATCGGCGCGGTGGAGATCGACCGCCGCGTCGTCGAGAGCCTTTGCGGGCGCGTGATCGACACGTTTGACGGACGGCTGCTGATCTCCGACCCGAAAGGGCGCCTGCGCAGAGGCGCGGAAAAGAACCCCGAGGAAGGCTCGGGGTTTCTTCGCGCACGGCTCAAGGACGGGAAGCTCAACATCAAACTCTTTCTCATCTTTCGCTTCGGGTCGAGCGTGCGCGAGCTGGCGCAGACGTTTGCGCAGAGGCTGCGCGAGGAGACGCCGCGCGCCACGGGCATGGAGGCCGGCTTGATCCAGATGGTCTTCGTCGGCACGCTGTCGGAGCGGGTGTCGAAGCGCAAAATCGTATTTTTGGACGACGGCGAGGCGTTTCGGGAAATCGAGGCCGATGGGGAAGACGACGCGCGGAATGCCTGAGGCGACGGGCGGCGCGGCCGCCCCGCTCACGGCGTTTTCGGGCGTCGGGCCGAAGAAGGCGGAGCAGCTCGCGGCGCTCGGTATCACGTCGGTCGAAACGCTGCTGCGGCATTATCCGCGGCGATATGAGGATCGGCGGCAGGTGCGCCGCGTCGGGGATGTCCTTGCCGGCGGCTTGGGGGAAGGCGAGGCCGTCGTCCTCCGGGTGCGTGTCCTGTCCGTTTCCGCCCCGCCGTTTTCGCGCGGGGGCCGATCCCGTATCCCGCTGCGCGTCCGCGCGGAGGACGACACGGGGGCGCTTACGCTCCTCTTTTTCGGCGCGACATGGTTGCGGAACGCGTTTTCCGAAGGCGCGGACTACTGGGTCTACGGCCCCGTCCGCCGCGACCTGTCCGGGCCCGTGATGGTTCACCCCGAGTTTGAACGCGCGGAGGAAGGCAAGGACTACGGCGGCATCGTGCCCGTGTACGGGTTGACGGCAGGCGTCACGCAGAAGTTTTTGCGCGGGCTCGTGCGGCAGGCATTGGACGGCGGCATCGGGCGCTTGGCGGAGGAGTTTTTGCCGCCGGAAATCGTCACGAGGCACAGGCTCGCGCCGCCGGATTTCGCACTGGGGAACATCCATTTTCCGGAGAACGACGGCGCGTTGCGCTCGGCGCAGTACCGGCTCGTATTCGAGGAATTGTTTCTGCTTCAAACGGGGTTGCTATGGGTGCGGCGGCGGGAGCGCGGCGAGGGCGGCATCGCGTTCGGCCGCGCGCCGTCGGTTTCGGAATTTGAAGATCTGCTTCCGTTTGCGATGACGGGTGCCCAGCGCCGCGCGACGGAAGAGGTCTACGCAGATATGGAGCGTCCGGCGGCCATGCACCGGTTGCTTCAGGGCGACGTGGGGAGCGGGAAGACCGCCGTTGCGATGGCGGGTTGCTGCAAGGCCGCGCGCGGGGGGCATCAGAGCGTGGTTATGGCGCCGACGGAGATTCTGGCGGCGCAGCATTTTGCGGAGTTTTCAAAGACGCTCGGAGAGGGCGCGGGCCTGCGCACAGGGTTCCTCGCGTCGGGGCTGGCCGCGAAGGAAAAGGCGGACGTCAAGGAGCGCCTCGCCGCGGGGGAAATCGACGTGCTCGTCGGGACGCATTCGGTGCTCGAACCCGACGTCGTCTTTGCGCGGCTCGGCTTCGTGGTGACGGACGAGCAGCACCGCTTCGGCGTCGCCCAGCGGCTGCGGCTGCGGGACAAAGGAAGCGGCGCCGTGCCGGACGTGCTCGTCATGTCGGCGACGCCGATTCCGCGTACGCTCGCGCTGATTCTGTACGGGGACCTCGACGTGTCGGTCATCGATGAGATGCCGCCGGGACGCAAGCCGGTGGAGACGCGGTTTGTGGACGGCACGAAGCGCGGCGCCGTCTATGATTTCGTGGAGAAACAGCTGCGCAAGGGGCGGCAGGCGTACGTCGTCGCGCCGATGATCGCGGATGCGGATGCGGAGGAAGATATGCCGGATTCTCGGGACGCGCCCGAGAATGACAATCCTTGCGGGGGGGAGCATCGCAGCCTTCCGTCGGCGGAGGGGCTGTTTGCGGAGCTCTCGGAGCGGTTCCGCGGGTTTCGTGTCGGGCTGCTGCACGGCGGGATGAAGCAGCGGGAGAAGGAAGCGGCGATGCTGGCGTTTGTCTCCGGCGAAACGGATCTCCTGTGTGCGACCGTCGTCATCGAGGTCGGGGTGAACGTGCCGAATGCGACCGTGATGGTCGTCGAGGGCGCGGAGCGGTTCGGGCTCGCGCAGCTCCACCAGCTGCGTGGCCGCGTCGGGCGCGGGGCGGAGCGGTCGTACTGTGTGCTGATTTCGGACAGCCGCGCGGAATTGGCAAGGCGTCGCGGGGAGACGCTGGCCGAGACGAACGACGGCTTCAAGATCGCGGAGATCGATCTCGAGCTGCGCGGGCCCGGCGATTTGTTCGGCGTGCGGCAACACGGGATCCCCGAGCTGAAAATCGCGGATCTCGCCAAGCATCTCAAGGTGGTGCAGGCGGTGAGCGAGGAGGCGAAGGCGCTGTTTGCGGCGGACCCCGAGCTGACCGCGCGGGAGCACGCTCCGCTGCGCAAAAAGTTATCGCAATTGGAAGCAATCGGGTAGGACGGATCTGTGAGAGTCATCGCCGGTATCTACAAAGGCAGAAAGCTCA
>JAISTF010000186.1 GCA_031272745.1 Eubacteriales Family XIII. Incertae Sedis bacterium | reverse complement strand
TTGCGAAGCGCGCCGGCGGCCTTGATCTCTACCAGGCGGGCGCCGCGGGCGATGTCGGCTACGTCGGCCTCGGCGGGCCCCTGCGCCTCTATGCGGACGACTCCCCCTACGCGGGCGAGTCCTTCTCGGTCACGCTCGCGGTGCCCGAAGCAGTCTACGCCCGCGAGCGCCGCGCGGAGACATGGCGCATCGTTCTTGTCTTCGCCACCCTCTGCGCCGTCGGCATCGCGCTCTCGATCATCCTTCACCGCCGCTTCATGAAGCCGATCACGGAAAGCCTCGCCGCCTTCGAGGCCGGCGAAGAGGCGAGCTTCGCGCACTTCCCCGAACTCGCGGCCATCATGGAGCGCATGAGCGAGCTGAAGAGCGAGGGCGCCCCCATCCCCGCGGGCCTGTTCGGTGGCTTCATCGGCGCCGCGAAGGCCCTCACCCCGACCGAGCGCGTCATCTTCGAATACTACGCGGACGGCAAGACGGCCGAGGAAATCCTGCGCTATATGTTCATCGCGCCGCCGACCCTCAAGACCCACAACCGCCACATCTACGCCAAGCTCGGCGTCACATCGCTGAGCGAAATGCTTCTCTACGTCGACCTCATCAAAAAAGCGGGCCTGTACAAGGAAATTATTGGAAAATAGCGACATCTGTCGATTTGCCACAGCGTTGGTTGCAGTTATTCGGTAAAAATTGCGATATTGTGATACTATTGCTGTAGTAAATTGACATTTCACTGCCTATTGCGGCAAAAAATCATCCTTGGGATGATATACATTTTTGATTTTTTGTTCAATAATAATATCATCAACCTTGGAGGATGGCGACGGATGTTGCCAGTATATGGGAAACGGAGGTAAGTTACTATGGCGGATTTGCTCGGAGGGCTCGGCAATCTCGGCGGGCTCGGGGATCTGGTCGGCGGGCTCGCGAAGCTCGCGCCGCAGGACGACCCGAGTGTGAAGGCGTTCACGGCGCAGAAGGAAGTCGCGGATTTGCAGAAGCAGGAGGCGGAGGCGTTCGCGGAGATCGGGCGCAAGGTGTTCGCGGCGGACGGCGCGGCGGCGTACCCCGCGGAAGCGGACAAGATCAAATTGATCCAGGCCAACATCAAGGCCGCGCAGGAGAAGCTCGGCGCCGTGCAGAGCGAGGCGCAGGCGGCGGAGCAGGCGAAAAAGGACGCGGAAGCGGCGCTGACGTGCCCGAACTGCGGGTCGGTCAATCCGGAGGGGACGAAGTTCTGCCAGGAATGCGGCACGAAGCTCGGCGCGGCGGCGAAGGCGTTCTGCCCGCAGTGCGGGATGGAGAATCCGCCGGGGACGCGGTTTTGCGGCGGCTGCGGCGCCCGCATGGGCGAGTAGGGGGTAGGACATGGCGACATACAAACAACCCTGCATCCACTGCGGGACGATGGTCGACCGCGACGCGCGGTTCTGCCCGGCCTGCGGGTCGCAGAGCCCGTTCGTCTACCTGTGCCCGACCTGTCTGCGCGAGGTGAAGAAGGGCGCGGAGATGGTCTGCGCGGGCTGCGGCCGGCCGTTGTACATCACCTGCCCGCTTTGCGGCGGGCGGACGTTCGTCGGCGAGCGGTGCGAGTCGTGCGGCGCGAGCTTCATGATCCGCTGCCCGAACAAGCGGTGCGGCGTGGCGCAATTCTTTGAGAACGAGAAATGCACGGCCTGCGGCCACAAGATCAAGCCCAAAGACCGCGTCCTCACCCCGCTGGTGGCGCCGCAAAGATAAGGAGTAACGAATATGCTGAAATCATTCACCAGAAACTACGAAGACAACTCGACCGAGGCCGGCTTCCAATTCACGTTCTACTGCGACATCTGCAGCGACGGCTACAAGTCGAGCTTCATCGAATCCGAGACCTACAAAAAAGGCAAGCTGATGCGCGGCCTGGGCCAGGGCGCGAGCATCCTCGGCAGCCTCGTCGGCGGGCGCGCGTCGAGCGTCGGCTATACGGCCGACCGCGCGAGCAACGTGCTCGGCGAGCGCTTTGAGGGGCGCAACCCCGAATGGCTCAAGGAACATGACACCGCGTTCGAGCACGCGCAAAACGAGGCCAAGCAGCATTTCCATCGCTGCCCCAACTGCAACAGCTACGTCTGCGACCAGTGTTGGAACGAGGACACGGGGCTCTGCGTGAAGTGCGCGCCGCGCCAGGAAGTCTACGTCGCGCAGGCCCACGCAGCCGCGATGAAGCGCAACATCGACGCGGCGGGCGAGACCGCGACGGTCTGGAAGGGCGAGATCGAGCAGAAGACGACGATCTGCCCGTCCTGCGGCAAGCCTGCGGGCAGCGGAAAATTCTGCAACAACTGCGGCGCGTCGCTCGATTTGCGCGAATGTCCGAAATGCGGCGCGAAAAACGCGCTGACGGTGCGGTTTTGCAACAACTGCGGAACGAATCTCGAGCAGGCGGCCATCCCCGAGGCGGCCCCCGCGCCCCCGCCCGGCCTCTGCCCGAGCTGCGGCACCCAAAACGCCCCCGACACAAAGTTCTGCGGGAGCTGCGGCACAAAATTGTAATAGATAGGAAGGAGAACGTATCATGGCATTTTGCAACAATTGTGGCGTAGAAGTCGCCGACGGCGCGCGGTTCTGCCCGTCGTGCGGAACGGATCTGACCGTAGCGGGAGCGACCGCGGCGGCGCGTCCCGTGCCCACGCAACAAACGCCCCCGCCCGCCGGGGATGGCGTAGGGGCGGCTTCCAGCCGCCCGCCCGAACCGCAGCAGCAAGCCTACCAGCAGGCGCCCCCGCCCCCGCAGGGACAGGCGTACCAACAAGCGCCCCCGCCCCCGCAGGGTCAAGCCTATCAACAGGCACCCCCGCCCCCGCAGGGACAGGCGTACCAGCAGGCGCCTCCGCCCCCGCAGGGACAGGCCTATCAGCAGGCGCCCCCGCCCCCGCAGGGCTACGTCCCCACCTACGGCGACTGGAACCAGGACTGGCAGGCCAACAAGGTCTACGGCATCCTCGCCTACATCGGCTTCCTCGTGTTCGTCACGATTTTTGCGGCGCCGAAGACGTCGCATTATTCGCGGTGGCACGCAAACCAGGGACTCGTGCTCTTCATCGTGGACATCATCCTGTGGGTCGTGCTCGCGATTGTGAACAACATCGCGGCGGCTGCAAACCCCTATGGCTACGTGTTCGGCGGCGGATGGGTCGTCGGCATCATCGTCGGCATCGTCGTATGGGTATTTATCGTCATCCTCGTCGTGCTCGGCATCGTGAACGCGGTCAAGGGCACCCAAAAACCGCTGCCGATCATCGGCGGGATCACGATCCTGAAGCCGCGATAAGGCACGAAGCGAAAAACACACGCCGAGTGGCAGAGTTGTTGCAAAAAATACTGCGAATTGCCCGAAAATCCGAGGGTATTTTGCAATAAGTCCGCCACTCGACGGACACCATAGTCACTCTGGGCTCGAGAATCCAGACGGAGAAGAAACGACAATAAAGAAATGTCATTCTCGGGCACGTCCCGAGAATCCAGACGAGGAGGGAATTGCATGGCGATATGTACAAACTGCGGCGCGAACGTGCCCGAGGGACAGAATTTTTGCACCGAATGCGGGACACCCGTAGGGACGGCGTCGTCTTCTGCGGGGACACCCGTGACGGCACCGCCTTCTACGGAGACACCCGTGGCGGCATCGTCTTCTACGGAGACACCCGTAGGGGCGGCTTCCAGCCGCCCGCCCGAACCGCAACAAACTGCCCAACAGGCTCCGCCGCCGCAACAGCCCTACACACCGCCGCCGACACCGCCGCCGCAACAGACCTACACCCCGCCGCCGCCGCAACCGGCTTACGCCGCCGCGCGGCCCGTGGCCGTCGACGACACGCAGCCCGTCAGCCTGCTCGGCTTCCTCGGCACGATCGTGCTGTTCTGCATTCCGATCGTCGGGCTCGTCTTCTGCATCATCTGGTCGATCAAGGCGCGCAACGTCAACCGCCGCAACCTGTCGCGCGCGTACCTGATCCTGTTCGTGATCGGCATCGTGATCTCGATCCTGACGTACATCTTCGCGGCGACGGCGATCAACGCGAGCTTCGGCAAATTCCTGCCGAAAAACGTCCTGCCGGGCATCGGCACGGGCGAATACGAAGGACTGATCGACGCGGTCGGCGGCCTCGGCGCGGGCGACGACGGAAACGAGACGGGCGACGGGATGCTGGGCGGACTGATCGGCGGGCTCCTCGGCGGCAGCGAATTGGACGCCCTGCTGGGCGGCGACGCGGCGGGCGACGGTCTGACGGATGCAGACGGCGACAGCGCGGATTCGCCCGGCACAAGCGACGGTGCAGATGCAAGCGGATCCACCGGCACCGCCGGCGGCCTCGGCGCGGGGACGGCGCTCGGCTCCCTCATCGACTGGATGAAGGACGGCACCTACACCTACGATTTCAAGACGACGACCGAAGGCGACGGGTATACATCCGAAACCACGGGCACGATGACGGCGGACGGCTCCGCCCTCGCGGTCAAATCCACGGCGAACGGCGAGACGTCGCGCGTCATCATACAAGACGACAAGCTCGTGATCGTCATGGATTCACAGAAACTTGCGATGACGATGGGCACGGGCGCCGAAGCGGCGGCAATGGGCGTGCTGGATTATTCGAAGATCGAGTATGTCGGCAGTGGCACGGGCGAGGTCGACGGCAGGACGTTGCCTTATGAGGAATACGTCGTGCGCGACGACGGCGGCGGGCTCGGCGACATCCCCGTGAAGTATTACATGGACGGCGGGTCCGTCTGCGCGATCGAATCCGAGGCGATGGGCTACAAGACCGTCACGACGATCACGAACGCGAGCAACAGCGTGAACAGGGAGCTCTTCGAGATTCCCGCCGACTACACGCAGTATTGAGGAGCGGCAAAGTGGAAACAATATTTGAAACCAAAGCAACCGTCGCATCCCCCGTCATAGGCGGCGAGGCGGACATCGCGGTCACGGAAGACGAACTGACGCTGACGACGCTGTTTGACACGGCGGCCGTGGCGTGGGCGGACGTGGCCGCGCTCGCGTTCGCCGACTACGCCGTCACGGTGCGGACGCTGGGCGGGGACGCCTACACGCTGACGAAGCTCGGCGCGGACGGCGAGCCGCTGTACCACCACATGCTCTCCGCCTATGGCGACAAGGTGCGGAAGGCGTTTTTTGTCTCCGGCGAGGCGGCGCTGAAGACGAAAGGCGACGTGCACGACCGGCGCGGCGTCCCGATAGAAGTTTACAATAACTGTATTCTGTCGCTGCCCCCCGATCTGAATGCGCGGCGCTTGCCGCTGTGTTTTTTGACGGGGTTCGCGGAAGAGGACTTCACGGTGAAAGCCACCGTGCTCGACGGCAGCGTGACGACTTATGCCAAACTCGGTTACGACCACGCGCCGTTCGTGAAGGCCGTGTCTGACGCGGTGAAGGCGCTGCGCGAGAAGACCGTCGAGCAGATCCTGGAGATCGACCCGTCGCTTTCGGGGGCGCAGTCCGCGCAGCTCGCGCGGCTTGTGCCCGAGGGCGCGGCGGCGCCGATGGGGGCGCTCGCGGCGATCGCGCCGTCGTTTGCGGCCGCGCTCGAAGCGAAGCTCGCGGAGAGCCGCGCCGCCGAGACCTACGAGGCGTTCAAGGCGATGTCGGGCGCGGAAAACATCTGCGTCGGGTTTCGCAAGAAGGGCGGGCGGCAGGATGCCACCCCTACTGGTGGGATTGCGGACGCCATCGGCGGCTTGATGGGCGGCGACGGGGGCGGCATCGCGGATGCGCTCGGCGGGTTGCTCGGTGGCGACGGCGGTGGAATTGCAGATGTGGTTGGGGGTAAGTTCGGTAGCGGGCGGCCGGAGACGGCCGCCCCTGCGGGGGACGCCTACGACCTGTGGCTCATCGCGCCGGCGCCGTCCGGCGACGCGTGCGCCGTGGAATTCGCGGGCGCGCCCGGCGAGGCAGCCGCCACCTTTGTCTATCGCTTCGCCGTCCCCTGGGACAGCTTTCGCGTGCGCCTCAATATGGCGCTTGAAGCCATCGCGTTCAAACGCGAGGTGATCCGCCTCACGGAAGACGAGCTCGCAAAGCCCGAGTACGCGCTGTACCGCATGGCCGCCGCGCGCAACGACGCCCTGCAGCTCGTCCGCGCCGGCTTTGTCGGCCGTGCGATCCACAGCAGCATGGAGGCCTGGGCGCGCCAACTGTCCGAGTTGTTCGCCGGCTGAGCAACCGCGACGCTCCGTTATTCCCGTCAGCCTCAAAATATCCTTCCGGAACTCCTCGGGGATGATATGAAATAGGGGTGCCACCTCACCTGTACCGCTCGAACACGCGGCGCTGTTTTTGGTAGGCCTTCGGGGTCATGCCGAGGTGTCGCTTGAAGATCTTCGTGAAGTAGCCGGGGCTTTCGAAGCCCGTCTCATAACAGATTTCCGTGACGGTTTTGTCCGTGGACACGAGCAGCTCGGCGGCGACGAAGACGCGCCGCCTGGCGAGGTAGGCGATGGGGCTCTCGCCGAGGACGGCGCCGAAGCAGCGGGTGCATTCGCGCTCGCTGACGCTGCCCGCCGCCGCGATGTCCGCGAGCGTGAGCGGCTCGTCGTAATGCGCCGCGATGAAGGCGAGCATGTCCTTGATGCGCCGCCGGTTTTTCATGCTCAGTGATTTCTTGCGTTTGAATTCCGGCACGCGGTGGTTGAGCAGGAGATACCAGAAGCGCGCGAGCGCCGCCGTGATGAGCAGCTCCGCGCCGCCCGCGCGGCTCGTCTCGTAGATGGTCTGCACCCGGCGCAGGCAGTCCATCGCTTCCGTCTCCCATTCCGCGCCGCCCGTGAACACGATGCAGTCCATGTCCGTGTCCGCGAGCACGGGCGCGACGAGGTCGAGATACAGGCGGCTGCCCGTGCCGCCCGCGAGCAGGTCGGGCGAGAAGATCAGCGACGTCACGTCGCAGCGCGCGCACTCATTGAGCTTCAAGGAATGCAGCACGTTGCGGTTGATGAAATAACCGTCGCCCGCCGCGAGCGTATGCTTGTCGTCGTTCACCGAGAGCACGCACGCGCCTTCCGTGATGAGCGCGAGCTCCACGTCGTCGTGCCAATGCCAGGGCACACGGCGCGTGAGGTACTGCCCGATGTCCGAGACGATGAGGGCGCAGGGGAAGGCGGGGTTGTCGTAGTCAAGCGTCTCGCGGCCCGTCTCGTCGACGCGCAGCGAGCTGCGCTGGCCCGTGTAGCGGATTTCGCCCTTTTTTCGCGGCGCGGGCGGCCCCGCCGATTCTGTCCGAATTGTTCTATTTTTTGTCATGATGCTCGTATTATACCACGATGGATGGCGATATACTACAATCATCAAACAATTGTCGGAAGCGGTTTTTCGAAAGGAGGAAACGCAAATGGTGAAGTCATTGCTGTATCGTATCAAAAACAAGAAAATGCTGGGGTGCCGTCTCTGCGTTTCCGCCGCCGGCATCGCCGGCATCGGCACGGGCATCGGCGTGCTGCGGGCAACCGGTCTCGGCGCGGACCCGCTGAACACGCTGGTGTCGGGGGTCGCGACGCACGTCGGCATTCCCTACGCGGTGTTGTTCCTGCTCGTGAACTGCGGGCTGTTTGCGGCGGCGCTCGTATTCCGCCGCGGGCACGGCCTGATCGGGCCCTTCACGGTGCTGACGCTGCTCTTCACGGGGCTGCTCGGCGAGCTCATGCTCGGGCTCCTGCCGGCCGGGCTCGGCGATCTGCCTGCGGGTGCGCGCACGCTCATCATGGCCGGCGGGCTGTCGATCCAATGTCTCGGCGTCGCGCTGTCCATCGTCGCAGGGCTCGGCGTGTCGCCGTATGACGCCATCGCGATGATTGCGAGCCGGCGCACGCGCTTTTCCATGAAGACATGCCGCATCGCGCAGGATTTCACCTGCGCGGGCGCGGGCTTTCTCCTCGGCGGCACCGCGGGCGCCGCGACGGGCGTGGCGCTTTGCTGCATGGGCCCCGCGATCCAGCTCTTCGAGCGCGGCCTGCGCCGCACGGTTTCCCGCGTCTGCTGACAAGCTATCCCTTGGATGCTGGATTCTGCGACTTCGCTTCGCTACGCGCAGAATGACAATCCTCTCTCGTCATTTTGCGCTTCCGGCATCCAATTCTTTTGAAATTTCAACCTTATTGAAAATCTGAACCTCGCCCGTCGCGGGCACGCCCGGCATGGCGCTCGCTGTGGTATCATAGAAGCATGGAAAGAGTCGTAGCATTGCTAAAAGAATTGCAGACGCACGTCGAGGCGGACGGGCGCGCGCTCGGCGAGTTGGCCCACCGCATGGCCGAGCAGGTCGAGCACTCCGAGCACCTGAAAGAGCTTTGGGAAAATCTTATCGAAGAACTGCCCGATCTCATCGAGTGGATCCAAGCCGCCGCCGAAAAGGGAGAGGTTGCCGCTGCCGAAGCAGGGGAAACTGCTGTCATGATCGGAGAAACGCTCGGTGAAGTCGCAACCGAGGCGGGCGAAGTGCTTGAAACCGTTGCGATGGAAGTTTGACCGCGCCATCGAGAAAAAGCCCGAAGACCATAGCATGCTCCGTGTCGTGGTACAAAAATTTGTACCGTTTCACGAAAAACTTCATCACGGGCGCCATCGAGAAGGACGGCGACTGCGCGGAAGGCGTATCACGGATTCCAAATCACGCCAAAAACGGCGCGGTGCTGTGATTCCTCACAAGACCGCGCTGTTTTTTTGTTTGACATTCCATGTGGATTTGTAGTATATCTCAAACGAAGCTATTTTTCAACGAAAATATTGCGGGACGAGAGGAAATTTACAAAGGAGGTCAGGCAATGCCGGAAGAAAAGAAGCTGGTCAAAAAAACACAGTTGACCACGGGAGGCCCATGCTGGGTCTATGTCGACGAGGAGGAGAACAAGATCGTGCGCGTCACGCCGATCGACTTGACGGACGAGGACGCGCCGTCGTGGTCGATCGAGGCGCGCGGCAAGACCTTCACCCCGCCGCGCAAATCGACGATGACGCCGGTCACGGCCGCGTCCAAATCCATCGTCCATTCGGAAAAACGGCTGCTGTACCCGCTGAAGCGCATCGGGTTCGACCCGAAGGGCGAGCGCAACGAGGAACTGCGCGGCGAGCCGCAGCACAGCCCGAACGAAGACCCGAAATATCCGGGCTACGAGCGCATCAGCTGGGACGAGGCACTGAACATCGTATGCGACGAAATCCGTTATTGTAAAAGAGAGGTCGGGCCTGCGTCCATCGTCATAGAGCCGTCCTCGCACCATCTGTGGGGCTTCATCAACTACCGCCATTCGGTGGTGTTCCGCTTCATGAACGCGATCGGCGCGACCTACGGCGACCACAACCCGGACAGCTGGGAAGGTTGGCATTGGGGCGCGGTGCATATGTGGGGCTACTCGGGGCGCCTCGGCATCCACGAGCAGACGGACGGGTTCGTCGACTGCATCCAAAACTGCGAGATGATCGTCTGGTGGTCCAGCGATCCGGAAACCAATAACGGCATCTACGGGGCTTTTGAGTCGACCGTGCGGCGCCAATGGCTGCAGGAGCTCGGCGTCAAGTTTGTGTTCATCGATCCTTTCTACAACCACACGAACGCGCTGTTCGGCGGCAAATGGCTGTCGCCGCAGCTCGGCACGGACGCGGCGCTCGCAGCGGCCATCGCCTATGTGTGGCTTCAGGAAGGGACGTACGACAAGGAATTCGTCGCGACGCACACGTTCGGGTTTGAGGAGTGGACGAAGTACATCCTCGGCGAGAGCGACGGGGTGCCGAAGACGCCCGAGTGGGCGGCCGAGGAATGCCGCCTGAAGGCGGCGGACATCCGCGCGCTCGCGCGCGAGTGGGCGAAGCACAAGACGATGCTCGCGGCCGGCGGCAAAGGCGGCTGGGGCGGCGCGTGCCGCTCGGCGGTCGGCATGGACTGGACGCGCATGATGATCGCGCTCATCACGATGCAGGGCATCGGCAAGCCGGGCGTCAACCTCTACACGACGACCGAGGGCGCGCCCGTGGACAGCGACTTCTACTTCCCCGGCTACGCGGACGGCGGCTGCTGCGGCGACCCCGAGAACTCGGCGGCCGGCGCGGTCTGGCAGTCGCGCATGTTTGCGCACAACACCGGCAACCACTCGCTCGTCAGCAACCTTTCCACGGGCTCGGGCGCGCACATCCCGCGCCTGCGCGTGCCGGAGTGCATCCTCGACGACTACACGGAATGGAGCGGGCGCGGTTTCGTCGGCGCGGCGATCGAGCAGCAGTTCCACCGCTACCACTGGCCGGCGGACGGCTACCCGCGCATGCATCTCTACTATAAGTATGGCGGCCCGCACATCGGCACGATGGGCGAGACCAACCGCTACGCGAAGATGTACCGCACGAAGCGGCTGCCGATGGTCGTGAGCCAGTCGGTCTGGTTCGAAGGCGAGGTCCCGTTCGCGGACGTCATCCTGCCGGCCTGCACGAATTTCGAACGCTGGGACGTGTCGGAGTGGGCGAGCAATTCGGGCTACAACCCCGACTCGCACAACCAGGCAAACCACCGCTTCATCGTGTTCCAGGAGAAATGCATCGAGCCGCTCGGCGAGTCGATGAGCGACTACCACATCTTCTGGGAAATCTGCAAGCGGCTCGGCGTCGGCGACGTCTACTCGGACGGCAAGGACATCCTCGACTGGTGCGAGGCGGCGTACAATGTGAGCGACATGCCGCAGAAGCTCAGCTGGGAAGAGTTCAAAAAGAAGAAATACTACATCGTGCCCGTCGACGGCAAGGCGCCGGACGCGCCGCCGTTCCGCTGGTTCTACGAGGACCGGCCGCAGGACACGCGCGGCTGGATTTCGCATTTCCGCCCCGGCGACCTGCTGGAGATGAAGGGTTTGCAGACGCAGTCCGGCAAGATCGAGTTCGTCAGCAATTCGCTGAAGCGGTTCGGCCACTACGACACGGACGACAAGGAGCGGCCGCTCATGCCGATGTATCTCGAGTCGTGGGAAGGGCACCACACGGAGCGGTTCAAAACCTATCCGCTCGCCGTCGTGGCCCCGCATCCGCGCTTCTCGTTCCACACGATGGGCGATGGCAAAAACTCGTTCCTCAACGACATCAAGGATCACCGTGTGCTTGTGGATGGCCATTATTATTGGATCTTCCGCATGAACGCGGCGGACGCGGAGGAACGCGGCATCCAGGACGGCGACCTCATCCGCGCCTACAACGAGCGCGGTTCGGTCATCTTCTGTGCGCAGGTCACGAAGCGCCTGCCAAAGGGCACCTGCCACTGCTACGAGAGCTCGGCGGAGTACAACCCCGTCGGCAAGCCCGGCGAATCCGACGACAAGGGCGGCTGCATCAACATCCTGACGCCCGGCCGGTTCCTGAGCAAATACGCCTGCGGCATGGCGACGGAGCACACGCTCGTGCAAGTGGAAAAATACGCGGGTTGACGGGGACGGAGAGGAGATTACGAACATGGCTACGGAACGATATATGGTGATGGACGTGGCGCTCTGCCACGACTGCAACAACTGCTTCATGGCGTGCACGGACGAGCACGCGGACAACGACTGGGCGCCGTACCAGGCGCCGATGCCCTGGCACGGGCACCGCTGGATGGACATCCTGCGCCACGAGCGCGGCGAGAACGACCGCATCGACGTCGCGTTCCTCGCGAAGCCCTGCTTCCAGTGCGGCGACAGCGCCCCCTGCGCGAAGGCCGCGGGCGGCGCGGTGAAGACGCGCGGCGACGGCATCGTCGAGATCTACTTGGACGCGGCGAAGGGCAAGGACCTCACGAAGGACTGCCCCTACGGCTCGATCTGGTGGAACGAGGAAGCGCAGCTCCCGCAGAAATGCGACTTCTGTGCACACTTGCTCGACAACCCGTCCTGGGAGCACGGCGTGCCGCGCTGCGTGCACAGCTGCCCGACGGGCGCGCTGAAATTCTACACGGAGGAGCCGGCCGCGTTCGCGAAGCGCGTCGAGGCGGAGGGCCTTTCGGCCTACAAGCCGATGGACGGCGCGACGCCGCACGTCTGGTACAAAAACCTGCACCGCTTCACGAAAAACTTCGTGACCGGCGGCGTGCTGCGCGGCTACGACTGGGCCGAGGGCGTCGAAGTCACGCTCGAAGGCGCGGGTGTGAAGCAGACGCAGAAGACGACGGCCTTCGGCGAGTACAAATTCGACGGCCTCGAGGACGGCGACTACACGCTGACCGCGGAGGGCAAGACCCTCGCGACGGTGAGCCTCAAAGGCGCGTCCGTCGACGCCGGTGACGCGACGCTCTGACGCAGACAAAACGGGGCTTTTGTGAAAGTTTTTGAAAAATGTCGAAGAATCCGAAATTGAATTGACAATTTCGGATTCTTGCATTATGCTTGTAAAGCCGCTGAAATACAGGCGTACTGTGTCATGGCACAAGTTCGGCCCCGATTCCATACGCTGGCGTTTTCCGGTATTGTTTTTTCATGGCTGTACTCTTGGAGAGGAGGACAAAATCAAATGAAGAAAATCTCGATCAACGACGTGGGCTCTTATTCGGCGCCGGGGCATTTTGATGTCGCGTGTTTCCGTCTGCAGGGCAAGGAAGAGTCGGGCATCAAGACGTTTTGGATTGGAAAATCCGTCTTTTTGCCGGGCGGTGGCGCCGAGTGGGGCTATGAGAAAGACAGCCCCAACGAGAAGGTGTACATCGTGCTCGAGGGCGAGATGACGGTCAAGTCCAAGGACGAGACGTTCCATCTCGTGAAAGGCGACACGCTCTTCATCGGGCCGAACGAGGGCCGCGAGATGAAGAACGAAGGGAAGGGCGCCTGCGAGCTGCTCGTCGTCATTGCCTACGGTGCGCCGCCGGCATAGTCCGCATAAGGAGAACGAACAAACATGGAAATCAAAAAAGTAGCAGTTCTCGGATCCGGTCTCATGGGCAACGGCCTGTGCCAGGTCTTTGCGAAGGACAAGGACACGGCGGTCGTCCTGCGGTCGCGGTCGAAGAAGCAAAATCCGTTTGACGGCATCCGCGCCAACCTCGACATCCTGATTCAAAACGACGCGATGACGGAAGAGGAAGCGGCGGGCATCCTGTCGCGCATCAGCTTTACGGACGACATGGAAGAGGCGCTGACGGGGACGGACCTCGTCGTCGAATGCGTGCTCGAGGACATGACGATCAAACAGGAGCTGTTCCGCGACATCGAGCCGCTGATTCGGGAAGACACGATCCTCGCAACGAACACGTCGGTCATGAGCATCACGGAGATCGCGAGCCAGACAAAGAAAAAGGATCGCGTCATCGGCACGCATTTCTGGAATCCGCCGTACCTGATCCCGCTCGTCGAAGTGGTCAAGGGCGAGGAGACGTCGATGGATGTCATGGACACCACCTACGATTATTTGAAGAAGATCGGCAAGAAGCCCGTGAAGTGCATGAAGGACGTGCAGGGCTTCGTGGCGAACCGCCTGCAGCACGCGCTGTGGCGCGAGGCGCTGTACATGGTCGAGGCCGGCATCGCCGACGCGCCGACCGTGGACGAGGCGCTGCGCTACGGCCCGGGGCTCCGCTGGCCGCATATGGGCGTGCTCGAAAACGTCGACATGATCGGCGCGGATCTGTCGCTGAACATTCAGCGCGGGGTCATCCCGTACCTGGCGGACAACCATGAGCCGTCGGCGCTGCTCGAAAAGCTCGTGGCGGAAGGCAAGCTCGGGTTCAAGACGGGCGAAGGCTATCAGAAGTGGACGCCGGAGCAGGCCGCGGAGCGCAATCGCGCGCTCAGGGAGTATTTGATTCGGGTCACAAAGGATCTTAAATAGGAAGGAGATTTAGGGACAATGGCAATCAGTGTGGAAAAAGATTTTGTCGCGAAGATGTTTTCGCTGGAGGGCAAGGTCGCGATCGTGACGGGCGCGACGGGCGCGCTCGGCGGCGCCATCGCGGCGGGCTACGGGTTCAGCGGCGCGAAGGTCGTGCTGTCGGCGCGCGGCAAGGACAAGCTCGAAGCGTATACGGCCGAGCTGAAGGCGGCGGGCGTCGAGTGCACCTGCTTTGCGGCGGACCCCGCGAACGAAGAGGACGTGAAGGCGCTCGTGAAATTCACGGTCGACACCTACGGAGAGCTCAACATCCTCGGCGCGGGCCACGGCTTCAACGCCCCGAAGAACATCCTCGAGCAGACCACCGAGGAATGGGAGAAGATCATGGACGCGGACTGCAAGAGCGTCTACCTGCTGGCCAAGTATTGCGGCGAGCAGATGGCGGCGCAGGGCAAGGGCGGCAAGATGGTCATCACGAGCTCGGCGCGTTCGAAGATGGGCATGGCGGGCTATACCGGCTACTGCACGGCGAAGGGCGGCGTGGATCTCATGGTTCAGAGCCTCGCGTGCGATTTGTCGACGCAGCATCACATCAACGTCAACTCCATCAACCCGACGGTCTTCCGTTCGGATCTGACGGAGTGGATGTTTGACCCCGAGTCGGCGGTCTATCAGAATTTCCTGAAGCGCCTTCCGATCGGCCGCCTCGGCGAGCCTTCGGATTTCGTGGGTTTGGCCGTGTTCCTCGCGTCGTCCGCGTCGGATTTCCTGACGGGCGGCAACTACGACGCGACGGGCGGCTACTGGGCATGTTAGTGTTTTCTTGAGAAAGGAGAAAAGATACAATGGGAAAAAAAGTTTGGGTCGATCTGTCGCATCCGTTCAGCGCCGAGATTCCGCGCTGGCCGTATTTTGACAAACCGGAGATCACGAATGCGCACACGATGGCGAAGGGCGGCGTCCTGACGCAGAAAATCACGTGCACGATGCACACGGGCACGCACTGCGACGCCCCGCGTCACGTCATGGAGACGGAGTTTGACGGCCGCCGCGCGCGCTACACGCACGAGATGCCGGTCGACGCCTATACGGGCGATGCCATCTGCCTCGACATCAAGATCGAGCACTGGGGGCCTTGGGCGCCGAAAGTGAATAAGAAAAAATGCCTCGGCGTCCCGACGCTCATCGGTCCGGCGCACCTCGAGGACGCGTGCGCGCGTGCCGGCATCAAGCCGAAAGACCTCAAGGGCATGGTCGTCTGCCTCAACACGGGGCAGCACCGCAGTTTTGACGACAGCAAGAACTACTACCATTATTCGGCCGGCACCGGCGTCGACGCGGGCAAATGGTTTGTCGAGCATGGCGTGAAATGCGTCGCGATGGACGTGCAGGCGCTCGACCACCCGCTCCACACGGCGATTGGCAACAACGGCATGACGCGCATGAATCTGCTCGGCGCTTCGGGCCTTCCGCTCACCGAGGAATACAAGAACGAGTTCGGCGAGGAAGCCTATGCGGAATTCGACAAATTCGAGTACATCCGCATCTTCGGGCAGGAAGCCTATGACAAGAAGTACGGCGAGCTCGAAAAGATCGGCAACTGGGGCACCTGGGAGCCTTGCCACAAGACGCTGCTCGGCCACGGGATCGTCGGCGTCGAGAACCTCGGCGGCGACCTCGATAAGGTCACCGGCAAGCGGTTCCGCTTCTACTGCTTCCCGCTGCGCTGGTACCTCGGCGACGGTTCGATGGCGCGCTGCGTCGCGGAAATCGACGAGAAGGATCTCGTGAAGGGCGTGAAGGATCGCGTGTATACGTACGGCGGCAACATCTAATCCAAAGGAGATGATCAAAAATGGCTGATTTGAAGAACAAGAGAATCATCACGGTCGCGACGACGGGCGCATGGCCGACGAAGGAGAACACACCCAACGTGCCGATCGAGCCGGAGGAAATCGCGGAAGAGATCTACAACTGCTGGAAAGAGGGCGCGGCGATTGCGCACATCCACGTCCGCAACGACGAAGGCAAGGCCGCGATGGAATTCGACAAGTTCGCGAAGGTCGTCGAGCTCGTGAAGGCGAAAAAGGACTGCGACATCATCCTGAACCTGACGACGTCGGGCGGCATCAACCTGAAGGAAGAGGATCGCATCCGGCCGTTCTACGAGCTGAAGCCCGAGATGGCGTCCTACGATTGCGGCACGATGAACTGGTTGCACAGCGGCGTGTTCGAGAACAACCCGGCCTTCCTCGAGAAGCTCGGGACGCTCATGCAGGAAGTGAACGTGAAGCCGGAGATCGAGGTCTTTGACCCCGGCATGATCTACAACGCGCAGTATTATTTGAAGAAGGGCGTGCTGAAAGGCCCGCTGCATTTCCAGTTTTGCATGGGTTGCGCCGGCGGCATCGCGGCGAGCACGAAGCACCTCGTCTTCATGCACGATTGCATGATGGAGGTCGCCCCCGACTCGACGTGGAGCGCGTTCGGCGTCGGCGCGCGCGCGATGGAAATCCTGTACGCGGCGATCGCGATGGGCGGCAACGTGCGCGTCGGCA
>JAISTF010000124.1 GCA_031272745.1 Eubacteriales Family XIII. Incertae Sedis bacterium | reverse complement strand
TTTCATGTGCATGTCCTCCGAAAGAAAGTATACCGCATTTTCTTCGCTTCCGCACGACCGGACATCCGCGGAAGCGGGAAGAAAAAAGCCGACCGGGGGAACCCGGCCGGCATAGAGTTGTTCGCGGAGCATGGACTGCCCGCTGGGTATCATGCGGCTACTTCACCGTCACCTTGATGGTCGCCGTCTTGCCGCCGACCTTCGCCTTCACGGTCGCCGTGCCCTTCTTCAGAGCCGTGATCTTTCCGGCCTTGTCGACGGTCAGCACCTTCTTGTTGCTGCTCGAATACGTCACCTTTGTGATGTTCGTCGCGTTCGCCGGCGTGAGCTTCAGCTTGAGCTGCGCGGTCTTGCCCGCACTCACCGACAGCGTCTTCTTCGTGAACGCGGCCTTCGTCAGCTTCACGGCCTTCGCGGAAGCGGTCACGGTGATCGTCGTCTTCGTGCCGTTCGGCGCGGTCGCCGTGATCGTCGCCTTGCCGGCCTTGGCCGCCGTGATGACGCCCGCATCATCGACCTTCGCGATCTTCGCGTTGCTCGTCGTATACGTGAGGGCCGCCTTCGTGGTCGTCTTGCCGTTTCCGAGGTCCGCGACGATGACCGGCGTATAGGTGTCCTTCCGGTCGCGGAAGCGGATGAGTTTTTCGCGGTCAAATACGCGCACCGTTCCGTGCGCGCTGTCGAGGATGCCGGCTTCCTTCAAGTCTTTGATCAGGCGCACGACCGTGACGCGGTTGACGTGCAGCATGTTGCTGAGCGTCTGCTGGCTGATGCGCTTGCGAATCACGACAGAGCCGTCGGACTGCTCCTCGCCGTGCGCATTCATGAGATTCACGAGCAAATCGCAGAGCCGCCACATCGCGCCGTGGGTGGCGATGTCCGTCGCGTGCCGGATGGCCCAGGTGAATTTTTCGCACAGGATGCCGATGAAATATTCCGCGAGCTCGAAGTCCTCCTCCATCGCGAAGAGCAGACGGTCTCGAGGCAATTCCAGAAGCACGGTTGCCTCCGTCGCCCGAAAATATACCATGACGGGAATCTCTCCGAGGCATTGCGGCTCCAAGAAAAAATAGCCCGCGTCGTGGATCATGAATACATTTTCCGCGCCCGCCGGCGTATAGGTGTACGCTTCGACCGAGCCCTCGAGTACGAGAAAGCACGACGGCGCGGAATCTCCGGGATGCGCAACGATCGCGCCCTTCGGAAACGCCCGCGTCTCGCCGGCCGCCTTCAGTTTTTCGACGCACCGCGCCGGATCCGCCTCTTTGATTGGAAACGCCGCTTTTCCGCTTTCGGCAAGTCCCCCGTTCATGATCTCTCCGATTTTTTTCCGTGCTTCTATCAAACTATCTCCGCTTCGCCGACGGTTTCGCCGTCGCCGCCGGACGCGGCGTCGACAAAGGCGAGCAGGAGCGTGTCGGTCTGCGTCTTGCTGCCGGCCGCGTAGAGCACCCAGCCGCCGGCGTCGAGGACGACCTTTTGCGCGGGGGGCTCGCCGAGAATCAGTGCGTCATCGCCCGGCGTGACCAAATCGGCGATGCGCTGTTTCATGTCGGCGGCCGCCGCCGCGTCCCCGCAGCGGACGAGCGCCGCCGCGAACGGGATCGCGGGGTTTTCGGGAAGCGCGGACGCGGCGGACGCGGCGCCATCGCCCAAGGCTTCCGTGTCCCAGAACGGGCCGATTTCGTAGGGCGGAAAAGCGTTGTCGTCGCCGAGCTCCGCCGCCGCCGCGTCCAAGCACTGCGCGAGCGCTTCCTGCGCGTCATCAGGCAGGGACGCCGCGGACGCGCCGCCACCGCCGGTCGCGCCGCATCCCGCCAAAACGAACGCAAGGACAAGCGCCAGTGTGAGAACCGGCGCGAGAGCGGCCGACGGCTTGGAAGCCGCGAACGCCGCACCCGTGCGCAAACGCGCGAGCGCTCCTACAAATCTTCGAAGCAAAACTGCCGCCGCCCTTCCGCGTAATCCGCCACGATGTTGCCGTGCCCCACGAGCTCGTATTTGTACGTGACGAGCCCGTCCAATCCGACCGGCCCGCGCGCGTGCAGCTTGCCCGTGCTGATGCCGACCTCGGCGCCGAAGCCGTAGCGGAAGCCGTCCGCAAACCGCGTCGAGCAGTTGCGGTACACGCCCGCCGAGTCGACGCCTGCGAAAAACCTGGCCGCCGCCGCGTCGTCCGTCGTGATGATCGCGTCCGTGTGGTGCGAGCCATAGGTGTTGATGTGCTCGATGGCGTCCTCAAGGCTGGCCACGGTCCGCAGCGACACGATGAGGTCGAGATATTCCGTCCCGTACGCACCCTCGCGGATCTTCACGCCCTTCGCGGCGAGCGCTTCCTTCACCTGCGGCAAAAGCGCCTCCGCCGCGTCCTCGTGCACGAGCACGGTCTCGACCGCGTTGCACGCCGCGACGTACTGCGTCTTGCTGTCGAGGATCACGGGCACGGCAACCGCGGGGTCGTACGCCTTGTCCACGTAGACGTGGCAGACGCCGTCCGAATGTCCCATGACCGGTATCTCCGAGTGGTCCATGATGTAACGCACGAACGCGTTCGACCCGCGCGGGATCACGAGGTCGATCGACTCGTGGCACGCGAGCATCTCCGCGATCTCGTCGCGCGTCTCGAGCAGCGTCAGGAACCCCGCCGGAAGCCCCGCCGCCTCACCGGTTTTTTGAATAATGTCATACAAGATGCGATTGGTGCGCGCAGCCTCGCTGCCGCCCTTGAGGATCGCCGCATTGCCGCTTTTGAGACACAGCGAGGCGATTTGCACGAGCGCGTCCGGACGCGATTCGAAGATCACGCCGATGACGCCGATCGGACAGGTCACCTGCGTGAGCACGAGATCCTTGTCGAGCGCGCGCTTCAGCAGCACGCGGCCGATGGGGTCGCGCAGGGCGATGACGCCGCGCACGCCGTCCAGCGTGTCCTTCAGTTTTTTCTCATCGAAGAGCAGGCGCTTGCGGATGGGCTCGGGCAGGCCGTCCGCTTCGGCGGCCCCCACGTCGGCGGCGTTTTCGGCCGCGATGTCCGCGCGCGCGTCCCACAATGCGTCCGCGATTTTCGAAAGCGCTTCGTTTCTCTGCGCCTCGGACGCGGACATCAGCACAAGGCTGTCCCGTTTTGCAAGCCGCGCGATCTCGCTGACGCCGGCCGGTGTGTCGATGTTATTCATAGAAAATCCTCCATAGGGGTATGATATACTAACTTATTGCGCCTGTGCAACGGTGAATTCACGGGAAGGACGGACATGCCTGAGGCGGAGAGGACAGAAAAAACTTACGAGGAAACCCCGCTCGAAGAAGTGCGGGACCGCATCATCACGCTTCTTGACGCGAAGAAGTATATTCGCGCGCGCCAGGAACTCCTGTCGCTCAACGAGGCGGATGCGGCGGAGGTCATCGAGGAGACGGAAAACCGGCTCGGCATCGAGATGGCCATCATCCTGTTCCGCATGCTGCCGAAGGACGAGTCGGCGGAAGTTTTCTCGCGCCTGTCATCCGACGACCAGCAGGGCATCATCGCGCGCATCACGGACAAAGAGGTGGGGTCGATCATCGCGGAGCTGGACTTCGACGACATGATCGACGTGCTCGAGGAACTGCCCGCGAACATCGTGGACAAGATCCTCGCCAAGGCGACGCGCGAGGAGCGCAAGCTGATCAACACGTTCCTCAACTATCCGGAAGACAGCGCGGGGTCGATCATGACGCCCGACTACATCGAGCTGAAGCAGGACTGGACGGTCGGCGAGGCGCTCGCGCACATCAAGCGCGTGGGCATGGATTCGGAGACGGTGTACACCTGTTATGTCAAGGACCGCGGGCGGCGGTTGCTCGGGCTCGTGTCGCTGCGGTCGCTCGTGACAAACGAGGGGGACGTGCCGCTCGCGAACCTGATGGTCGAGGACGCGGTCTTCGTGAACGTGTTCGACGACCGCGAAGTCGTCTCCGAGGCGTTCAAGAAATACGGCTTTCTCGCGATGCCCGTCGTGGACAACGAGAAGCGGCTCGTCGGCATCATCACGGTCGACGACATCCTCGACGTCATCGAGGAAGAGACGACCGAGGACATCGAGCGTATGGGCGGCGTCATCGACAGCTCGGACAAGGAGTATTTCGACACGGGCATCTTCCATCAGGTCAAGAGCCGCCTGCCGTGGCTGATCGTGCTGATGGTGTCCGCGATGTTCACGGGGATGGTCATCGCGCATTTCGAGACGACGCTCGCGAAGGTGACGAGCCTTGCGATCTATCTGCCGCTGCTCATGGGGACCGGCGGCAACTCGGGCTCGCAGGCGTCGACGCTCGTGATTCGCGGCCTCGCGGTCGGCGAAATCGAGCTGAAGGACGCGCCGCGCGTGCTCTTCCGCGAGCTGCGCATCGGGCTCATCGTCGCGGCATCCCTGTCGGCGATCAACCTCTGCAAGATCCACTTCCTCGACCACCAGAGCTTCCAGGTCGCGATCACGGCCTGCGGGGCGCAGCTCATCATCATCGTCATCGCGAAATGTCTCGGGGGGCTGCTGCCGCTGCTCGCGAAGAAAATCGGCATCGACCCCGCGCTGATGGCCGCGCCGTTCATCTCCTCGCTGACGGACACGTTCGCGTGTTTCGCGTATTTCACGCTGGCGTCCATGATGTTCCATATTTGAGGATTGGGGGGCGCTGTGGGAATAACGGAAGTGACGGTAGCGGTGACGGAGATCACGCGGAAGGAAATCAAGGAATTGCTCGCGGCGCGGCGGCGCAGGCGCGATGCGCACAAAGGCGACTTCGGCCGCGTGCTGATCGCAGCCGGCTCTTTTGGCATGGCCGGCGCGGCGGTCCTGTGCGCGCGGGCGGCGCTGCGGACGGGCAGCGGGCTCGTGACGGTGTCCATCGACGAGGCGCTCTGGCCGATCGTGCAGACGGCCGTGCCGGAAGCGACGTGCGTTTCGCGGGCGGAGCTTGCGCCACTGCGATACGACGCGGTGGCGATCGGGCCGGGGCTGGGGACGGACGCGGCGGCCATCGCCGCGCTGGCGACCGTGCTCGAAGGGTTTTCCGGCCCGCTCGTGCTCGACGCCGACGCGCTGAACATCCTCGCGCGTGTCCGCTCGCATGTCCCCTTGACAAACGCGGTGCTGACGCCGCACGCGGGCGAGGCGGCGCGGCTGCTCGCGGGCGCGGGCGACGGCGGGCGCTGGCGCTCGGCGGCGGACGTGCAGGCGGACCGCGAAGGCGCGATCGCCGCGCTCGCGGAGAAATACGGCGCGGCGGCGACCGTGCTCTAAGGCGCGGGCACGCTCGAACAGGCGGGGGCAGACGCCGCGGCGACCGTGCG
>JAISTF010000096.1 GCA_031272745.1 Eubacteriales Family XIII. Incertae Sedis bacterium | reverse complement strand
GTCTGGCCCTCGTGGGGCTGGGCGTCGGGCTCGGCATCGGCTTCCGTCGTATCGGCGTCGCCGAACGAGCGGATGGCGGCTTCGAGCTCCTCGTCGTCAAGCTGCGGGAGCTCGCCGAGGTCCCCGAGGTCGAAATACGTGAGGAATTTCGCGGTCGTGCCGTAGAGCGTCGGGCGGCCGATAGCGCTCGACCGGCCGCGCTCCTCGATGAGCTCCTTTTGGACGAGGCCCTCGATGACGCGGTCGCTCTTGATGCCGCGGATCGCGTCGATGTCGCCCTTGGTCACGGGTTGGCGGTAGGCGACGATCGCGAGCGCTTCGAGGGCGGCCTGCGACAGGCGGCGCTCCTTTGCGGGCGTCACGACCGTGCGGATGTAGTCGTAGTTTTCCTCGTAGGTGACGAACTGGAAGCGCCCGCCCGTCTCGCGCACGCGGATGCCGCGTTGCTGCTCGTCGTATTCCTTCGCGAGCTCGCGGAAGAGCTCCTGCGCCTCTTTCCGGTCGATGCCGCACGCGGCCGCGGCCGTCTTCACGTCGACGGGCTCGCCGAAGACGTACATCATGCTCTCAAACGCGCTCTTGATTCGTTGTTTGTTTTCCATACTTCTCCTTGCGGGCGGCAGGATGCCGCCCCTACTCTTTGCGGCAGGATGCTGCCCCTACGTCCTTCGCACCCGTATCTCCGAAAACGCGCCGTCCTGCTCGGCGACGAGGTCGCCGGCGCGCGCCATGTCGAGGATCGCGATGAACGTCACGACGCGGTCGTAGCGGTCCGCCTTCTCCGCGAGCAGCTCGCCGAACCGCAGGATCTTGTCCTTCGCGGCCCGCAAGAGTTTCCCGATCACGCCGATCTTCGCCTCGAGGCTCACGCGCTCGCGCTCGATGTGCGCGCGCATCCGCAGCAGCTCGTCCTGCTTTTTCCGCCGGTGGATGAACGCCTTGAACGCCGCCGTGAACTGCTCCATGTCCATGCGCAAAAACACGTCGGGCTCGCCCATGAACGGCAGCAAATCCTCCTGCGGCTTGGCCTGCTTCAGCCGCGCCGCCTCGCGCAGCTCCTCGAGCGCCGCCGCCGCCTTCTTGAACCGCACGTACTCGACGAGTTTGCGCGTCAAATCGGTGCGCGGGTCCTCTTCCGTCACGCCGTCCTCGCTCACCACGCGCGGCAGCAGCATGCGCGACTTGATGTCGATGAGCGTCGCCGCGAGCACCATAAACTCGCTGCCGACCACCACGTCGTTTTCCTCCATGCGCCGGATGTGCGCGAGGTACTGCCCCGTGATCTCCCGAATCTCGATGTCGTAAATACTCATCTCGGCCCGCTCGATCAGGTAGACGAGCAGGTCAAACGGTCCCTCAAATGTTTCCAGCCGGACTTTGTATGACATGCCATGAAGTATATCATATTTGCGGCGCGCCGAACGGGTTGCGGGCGAGGTCCCAGGCGTAGAGGCCGGGCGCGCGCGGGGCGCCGAAACGCGGCCGGATGTAGAGCGTGACCCCATATTCGTTTTTTTCCGAATAATCCAACGCCGGCGAACCTTGCCGCAAACCCGACGGATCGTGCAGCGGGGCATCCGGCGCGGTCGGGTCGCCCTCGGTGGCGACGTGGCCGAGGTATTCGTAGTATTGGGGGACGACGGCCGTAACGCGCAGGGTTGTTTCCGACGGCGGGAGCGCGATCGCAAAGGATGCGAACGGCGGTGCCCCGGGATGCGCGGCATCCGCGACACCGGTCGGAATGAGCACCGCCGCCCGCAGGGTATCCAACCGCGCGTAACCGACCACCGGCAACTCGACCGCGCTGTTCCCGCGCGAGAGCACCACCTGCCGCAGATGCAGCCGCAGCGCACGCGCTTCCCCGGCGCGGTGCCAGGTCGTGTTCGTGTCGAAGACATCCGGCACGACGTCTTCCCCCGCCCCGTCGCCCGGGGCCGTCACGGTCGCCTTATTCGCAAAGACGCCCGGGGCGTCCACGCGGCAAAGGATTTTCAGCAGGGTCTCCCCCTCGGGCAAGTCGTCGAGCTCCCACCGGACGGCGGCCCGCCCCGTATCAGACGTCTCGCCCACCGTCGCGGGCGGGTCGGTGCTGACCACCGAGAGGCCGGGCGGCAGGACGTCGTCCACCGTCACATGGAGCGGCATCTCCTCGCGCATCAGATCCCAGAGCAGCTCCGTCTGCTCCCCGGGCGTCTGCGTCTCGTCGAACAGGACCCCTTTGAACGTCGGGCTGACGTCCAGCGCGTACTGCTTGAGCTTGTCGCCGTAGACGAGCCGCTCCGCCTTCGCGACGCCGGCGGCCTTGTCCGGAACCACTTCCTCGCGCGTCACAAGCCCGTACTGGTACGCGACCGACAGCGCGCTGACCTTGTGGAAGACGTGGTTTGCGCGCGCCGCGATGTAGATGCCGTCCGGGAACGCGCGCGCGTACTGCCGCGCGACCGGCGCGACGTGCGTCGACCAGTACCGCAGGATCGGCGCGTGCAAATCCGGCCGCACCTCGTCGAGCTCGAGCATCTCGAAATCCGCGATGTGGACGATGACGGGCACGCGGCCCGCAGCACCCGTGCGCGGGACGACCGCCTTCTCCGGCACCGAGGCATACCCGCCGTACGAGGCCGCGTTGCCCCGCATCTTGTCGAGCGCCGCCTGAAAGAACATCGCGTTGTCGTCGCCTTCGTATTGCGGTTCGGCGGCGAAGGCGTTTCCGATCACGGCCTCGTAGTCCGCCGCGTAGGCGAACGGCGTATCCACCTGCAAGTTCACGAGGTCGCGCCTTCCCGAATTCGTGTAGATCCGCCCCTGCTCCGTGTAGGTGTTGAGCCCCATCACGGCAACGCGGCTGTCGGGGTACATCTCGAGCACGCGCCGCGACAAGGCGAGCAGCGTGTCCTTCGCGGCGCTGCGCGCACTGAGGCCGCCCGTCGGGTAGCTTTCGACGAGCCCCGCGTACGGCCCGTCGTCCGGCGCGAAGGTCAGCTCGCCGTAGGGATGCGCCATCGAGCGCGACCAGTCGAGCAAAAAGAGCACGTCATATTTCGCGCCCGAATGCGCGCGCGAGGCGTCGAGCCGGATCGTGTACTCGATCTCGTCGCCGACGGCCACGGGGACGGGATCGTCTTCCGTGCCGGGCTCGGACGACGCGGGCGGCGAGCCGTCCCCCCTCGGGATCGTCCGCGCGGATTTCTCCCCCGTCACGACGAGGGGCGGGTCGTGCGGGTCGGGGGGATCCGGCGGGTCGGGCGGCGAGGACTCGGCGCGGTGCCAGGTCTCGTTCGTCTGCGCGATGTCGTCGTCGACCTGCACCGTCGCGCTGTTCGGAAACGTCCCGTCCTGCGAGACGCGCGCCCACACCTTCACCTCGTGCGCCCCCGCCGCAAGGCCCGTCGGCGTCCAAATCACGACCTTGCGGCCGCCTTGGTCAAAAACGCCCGCCGCGTCCGGCATGCTCGATATGTATTCGAGGCCGGCCGGCAAGATGTCCGTTATTGCGGCATGGTGCAGGGGGTTGTCTGCCGCGCCGCGGACCAGATCCGTCAACGCGCTGCCTTGACTCTGGTAATTGTCCTTGTTCACGATCCGCCAGCCCCAGTTCGCGCCGCCGAGCGCGATCGTGTCGTCCATCAGCTGTGTCCACGCGGGCGAGGCGAAACGGTTGTCGGAGCCGTCGTAATGCCGGAAGTGGTCGGCGCGCACCGCGAGGTAGACGCCGCTCGGGTAGTCCTGCCGGAAGGCGCGGACCTGCGCGTTGAGCGAGGCGGCCTTCTGGGCGTCCGTGTACGAGGGGTCGTCGTCGCGCCAGAAGCCGCCCACGTTGCCGGACGGGTGCGGCGGGTCGGCGATCTCGAAATCGGAGATGTGGACGATGATGGGGATGCGGCTGCGGTCGACGCGCGGCTTCACATGCCGCGTCGGTACGCCGGCGGCGCCGCCGTAGGCTTGCGACGCGTCGCCGTTCAGCTTGTCCCGCGCCATGCGCAGGAACATCGCGTTGTCGTCGTTGTTGTAGTCGATGTTGGAGGTCGAAAACGCGTTTTCAATCAGGCGCTGATAGTTGGCTGCGTCGGCGAACTCGGTGTCCACCTGGATGTTCGACCGCGCGGGGTCGCCGCTGTTGCTCGCGATGGAATTGAGGCCCATCACGGCGACGCGACTGCCGGGGTACTCGCTGAGCAAGGCCTGGCAGGTGCCGAAAATCGCCTGCTTCGCGAGGATGCGCGCCTTCTCCGACTGGCTGAAGATGTCCGTGCCGTAGCCCGCGCTCATCGACGCCGACCAGTCGAGCACGAAGAGCATGTCGTAAAGCGGCGGCGCCGTGGGGTGGTCCTGCGCCGCAAAGCGGATCGTGTACTCGATCGTGTCGCCGACGGCCACGGGCACGGGCGCGCCGGCCGAGCCGGGGTCGGACGAGCCAAGCCCGCCGGCGGCGGGGTAGACCAGCGCGGACTTCGTCGGCTGCGGCATGGCGGCGGGCGCCGCATCAGGGGCGGGTTCCTCGGCGGGGACGGCATCCTCCACAGGATCCGCATCCGACGACGCGGGCGCTTCCCCTGCAAACGCCGGCGGCAGGAGCGCCGCGACCATCGCCAAAAACGCCACGGCCACCACGAGCGCGATCGCCGCCGACACCGCTGCCACGCGCCGCGTCCCTGCCTTCTGTTTTCCACCACATCCGCGCATCACAATACGCCTCCTTATACTGTTTTCAGATAAATATGGTTCCATATTTATCTGAAAAGCGCCTCGTTCCGAGGCTGATTTTCGCTATTCGCGAAAATCC
>JAISTF010000030.1 GCA_031272745.1 Eubacteriales Family XIII. Incertae Sedis bacterium | reverse complement strand
GTTGCTGTTTTCGCTTGCGATATAGCCGCCCGCGTTGTTCACGAGGTCGTTGATGCGCCGGTAGTCCTCGTCGTAATGGTCCGTATTGATGGAAAACGACGCGGAGAAGGTGATCTTCTGGCCCTTGGCGGCGAGGCTCGCCGAGCCCGTCCGCGCGAAGGAGACCGCCTCGTCGTACGCCGCTGCCGGCGCTTCTTCCGCGGCCGCCGACCCGCCCGCGTCCGCGGACGGTGCCGCCTCCAAGTATTCTTCGCCATCCATTTCCATGATGGAATCGTCCCATGCAGAATCCTCTGATGCCCATCGGTAATCTTCCGTCCCGCCGTCGTACGCCTCCGACGCCCCGCTGTCCGACGCGGAAGACGCGCCCGCGCTCCCCGAGCCGCCCGCGCTCCCCGCCGAGCTGCACGCGACCGCGAAGATCGCCACCGCGACGAGCCCCGCCAACGCCCACAGGAACTTCCGACTGATTTTCTTGTTGATGTTTTTCATTTTCGTAACCCTCCGTTTCAACCATAAAACCCCGGCGGACACAAAAACATTACACGGAAGACTCCCGCACAGACTCCCGCAAATACCGCTTGCAATTTCGGCAGGGATGGGGGATAATGGAAATAACGTTATTGACGCAGCCGGCCGCGCCGGGCAAGGAGAAGCATTATGTTGACCATCGATCTAAAGGATTTGTTGATCTGCCTGCTGATCATCGTCGCCATCGTGCTTGTGATCTACGGGATTGTCGCGGTGTCGCGGCTCGCGAAATCCATGACGAAGCTCGACAAGATCCTCACCGATTTCGAGGTCGTGTCGGACACGGCGTCGAAGCGCACGAAGCAACTCGACGGGGCCATCGACAATATTTCGAAGACGGTTTCGGGCGTGTCGAAAAAGGTGAAGGACGGGCAGAACATCATTGCCGTCATCTCTATTTTGGTCCAGATGTTCGGCAGCATTTCGCAAGCGTTGAAAAAAGACGGCAAAGACGGTACAGCAAAAAAGGACTGAATCAGTAAGGAGGTTTCACTACGATGAAAGCAACAGGAATCGTGAGAAAAGTCGATGAGCTCGGGCGCATCGTGCTGCCGATGGAGTTGCGGCGCACGCTCGGCATCAACAAGGAAGACCCGATCGAGATTTACGTCGACGAGGACAACATCATCCTGCGCAAATACGAGCCGGCCTGCATCTTCTGCGGGAGCACGGCGGACATGCGCAACATCCACGGGAAGAACATCTGCGGCGCCTGCCTCGCGGAGATGAAAACGCTGTAGGCCTCAGGCCTGCTCCTCGACGACGACGCTGATCAATTCGTCTTTCAAGGCGTCCGCGATTTCTTTGCTTACGGAAGTCGCGGCGTCTTTTTTGTTGCCGCGCCCCCCGCGCCCGCCGCGACCGCCCTGCCCGCCGCCGCCGCCGTCCTTCGGGCGCCGCCGCACCTCGTCCTTGCCATACTCGAACACGTCGCCGGACAGCCGCTCGGGATTCTCCCGCGTGCGTTCCTCCTCGACGTTGCGCACGCGCACGACGCCGCGGAAGATGCTCACGTCGACGACCTTCGCCTTGCCGAGCGCCGTCTCCACGTACTCGCCCATGTTCGGAAGCCCTTTCTTCAGCTCCGCGTAGACGTCGTTTTCGTATTTGAGGCAGCACATCAGGCGGCCGCAGCAGCCGGAGATCTTGCCGGGATTCAGCGAGAGGTTCTGCACCTTCGCCATCTTGATGGACACGGGCTCGAACTCCTGCAGCCAACCCTTGCAGCACAGCTCGCGCCCGCAGCTGCCGAAGCCGCCGAGCAGCCGCGCCTCGTCGCGCACGCCGACCTGCCGCAGCTCGATGCGCTTGTGAAAATACCCCGCGAGGTCCTTCACGAGGTCGCGGAAATCGACGCGCTTCTCCGCCGTGAAATAGAAGATGAGCTTCGACCCGTCGAACGTGTACTCCGCGTCGATGAGCTTCATGCCGAGCCCGAGCTCCGCGATCTTCTGCTTGCACACGGGGATGGCCTCCTGCTTGCGCTCGAGGTTCCGGCGGTCGGTCTCGATGTCCTCGTCGGTCGCCTTGCGCTTGATGCGCTTCACGCTCTTGCCGAATTCGCTCTCGGACACCTCGAGGATGCCGCCTTTGACCTGCCCGATCTCCTGCCCGCGCGACGTCTCCACGACGACGTAGTCGCCGCTCCTCAGCACGACGTCGCCGGGGTCAAAATAATAATTTTTCTGGGATGTCCGGAATTTCACCGCGATGACTCTAAGCATGACTTGCCTCCGTTCGTATGCCGAGGGCCATGTCCCTCAGCGCATATTTGATCTTGCCGCCGCGTTCCGTCCGCCGCAGCGCTTCTTCCGTGAGCGGCACCGCGCGCCGGCAGATGCGCAGTTGCTTCTCGGGGATCTTCCCCTGGTACTCCGCGCCGACCGCGATGTCGCGCAGGAAGCCTTCCAGCGCGCGCACCATGCGCCGCGCATCCTCCGCGCCGCCCTCGTATTTTGCGAGGATCGCCCACGCGTCCGGCAGCGTATCCTTGCCGAAGGCGAGGATGCGCGCCAATTCCTTGACGTCCTCGCGCAGGGCGGGGTCGTCCGCATCGGGCGGGCGGCCGAGGGCGGCCGCCCCTACGATCCCGCTGTCGGTATCGATTGCATCATTGTAGGGGCGGCTTGCAGCCGCCCGCCGCACCACGCAGCGCGACCGCACCGTCTGCAGCAGCCGCTCGGGATTCTCCTCGAGCAGCAGAATCACATCCCCCTCCGCCGGCTCTTCGAGCAGCTTCAACAGCTTGTTCTGCGCGGCCTGGTTCATGCGCCCCGCGTCCTCGATGATCGCGGCCTTGCCCGTCGAGGCGAACGGCCGCTGCGCCATCACGCCCGTGAGCCAGGCGATTTGGTCGACCGTAATGTCCTTCTTCCCTTCCTCGGGCGCGATGCGCACGAGGTCCTCGAACACGCCGTCCGCGAGCTTGCGCGCCGCCTGCGCGTCGTCGGCAAAATGCGCCGCGAGCACGGCCTGCGCCGCCGCCTCGCGCGCCCGCGCGTCGCCGCCCGCGACGATCACCGCGTGGAACGACTTGCCCGCGCCCGTCCTCACAGCAACGCCTCCACGCGCGCGGCGATCTCCGCGTGCACCGCTTCCGGCGTACCGGACGCGTCCACGACGAAATACCGCTCCGGATGCTTCTCCGCGAGCGCCAGGAACCCCGCGCGCACCCTCTCGTGCCACGCCAGCCCCTCCGCCTCGATGCGGTCCAAAGCCGTCTCGCCGCGCGCCCGCGCCAGACCCACCGCGGGGTCAATGTCCAACAGCACCGTCAAATCCGGCACGATGCCCGCCGTCGCGTGGTGGTTGACCTCCGCGACCGCGCGCCCGAGCCCGCGCGCCACCCCTTGGTACACGAGGCTCGAATCCACCCAGCGGTCGCACAGCACGGCCTTCCCCTCGGCCAGCGCCGGCGCGACGACCTCCCGCGCGAGCTGCGCACGCGTCGCCGCGTACAAAAGCATCTCCGTCACGTCCGCCATCTCCGCGTTTTCGGGGTCGAGGATCAACGCGCGGATCTTCTCGCCGATGCGCGTCCCGCCCGGCTCGCGCGTCCGCACGAAATCCATGCCCCGCGCAGCGAAAACCTCCGCAAGCAACCCGATCTGTGTCGATTTTCCGGAGCCGTCGCCCCCTTCAAATGTGATAAACAACCTCTCCCCTGTGGTGATTATTCCTGTAAACTCTTCTTCTTTTTCATCGGCTTCCCGGCGAGCGCGTTCGCGAACAGCGTCGAGACAAACCATGCGCCCACGGCCGCGACCGGCAGGCACAGCAGCACGACGAGCAGGATTTTCAGGTCCTCGAGCGCCACGTCAAAATGCCATCTTCCCTTCGATGTACGCCCGCAGCTCCGCGATGGGAAGCCGGATTTGCTCCATCGTATCGCGGTCGCGCACCGTCACCGTGCCGTCCGCCTCCGTGTCGAAATCGACGGTCAGGCAAAACGGCGTGCCGATCTCGTCCTGCCGCCGGTAACGCTTGCCGATGTTGCCGCTCACGTCGTAGTCGACCATGAAATGCTTCGCGAGCTCCGCGTACAGCGCCTCGGCCTGCGCCGACTGCTTCTTCGTCAGCGGCAGCACGGCCGCCTTGTACGGCGCGAGCGCGGGATGGAAGCGCAGCACCGTGCGCGCCTCGTCCGTCGCCTTCTCGTCGCCCGTCAGCTCCTCCTCGTCGTACGCGTCCGCGAGGAACGCGAGCAGCACGCGGTCCGCGCCGAGCGAAGGCTCGATGCAGTACGGCACGTATTTCTCGTTCGTCTCGGGGTCGCGGTACGAAAGGTCCTCGCCCGAATGCTCCATATGGCTCTTGAGGTCGAAGTCCGTGCGGTCCGCGACGCCCCACAGCTCGCCCCACCCGAACGGGAAAAGGAACTCGATGTCCGTCGTCGCGTTGCTGTAATGCGACAGCTCCTCGGCCGCGTGGTCGCGCAGCCGGATGCTCTCCTCCCGGATGCCGAGCGCGAGCAAGAAGTCCTTGCAATAGTTTTTCCAATAATCAAACCATTCGAGATCCGTGCCGGGCTCACAGAAAAACTCCAGCTCCATCTGCTCGAACTCGCGCGTGCGGAAGATGAAATTCCCCGGCGTGATTTCGTTGCGGAAGCTCTTGCCGACCTGCGCGATGCCGAACGGGATCTTCTTGCGGCTCGTGCGCTGGACGCTCTTGAAATTCACGAAGATGCCCTGCGCCGTCTCCGGCCTGAGGTACACCTCGTTCTTCGCATCCTCGGTCACGCCCGCGTGCGTCTTGAACATGAGGTTGAACTGCCGGATCCCCGTGAAGTCGCTCTTCCCGCACGACGGGCACGGCACCTTGTGCTCCTTGATGTACGCGTCCATCTGCTCGTTCGTCCAACCCTCGGTCTTCTCCTCGGAAGACTCCTCGATGAGCTGATCCGCCCGAAACCGCTCCTTGCACGACCGGCAGTCAATCAGCGGGTCCGCAAACCCCCCGACATGCCCCGACGCCACCCACACCTCGCGGTTCATGAGAATCGCCGTGTCGACGCCCACGTTGTACGGGCTCTCCTGCACGAATTTCTTCCACCACGCCCGCTTGATGTTATTCTTCAACTCGACCCCGATGGGGCCGTAATCCCAACTGTTCGCGAGCCCCCCGTAAATCTCCGAACCCGGGTAGATGAACCCGCGGTTCTTGCAGAGGGCCGCGAGCTTCTCCATCGTTGCCTTGCTCACTCGTTCTCCTTCTTCACCGTGTCCTTGATTTCCTGCGCTGCGTCCATCACGATGTCCTTGATCTCGCTCGCGTCCGACGCCACGCCGTCGCGCACGTCCCTGACCTTCTCGGCCGCGCCCTGCGCCTTGCCGCGCATCGCGTCCACCGCGCCCGTCGTGCGCTCCACGACCGTGTCCTTCGTCTCCTCGACCTTGCCCGAGATGTCGATGACCGTGCCGTCGTCCTTGATGAGCTCGATGTCGTGCTTCGTGCCGATTGCGACGATCGACCCGATCACCGTCAGCCACGGCGCGAGCACCGTCCCCACGACGCCGACCGTCAGCGGGATGTTCACGATCGTCTCCTCCTCGCGCTTCACGACGATGCGCGCGATGTTGCCGCGCCGCACGTACTCCTTGATCTTCTCGATGACCTTCTGCCCGTTGTCCGACAGCTTCGCGGCCGTCTTCTGGTTGACCTGCTCTTCGATGGCGATGATGGCGTCGACGACGTTGCCCTGCGCGGCCTCGAGCGCCTCCTTCGCCTCCTTGTAGCTCACCCCCGTCCTGTCCTTGACGAGTTCGATTTTTTCCAGCGTGATGTCCATTTCAATTCCTCCTTATGAGTTTTTCACTCTTCAGCTCTCCCACATCCAAATGCTCCCGCGCAAACCGCCTCAGCGCCGCGAACACCGCGTCCTCCGCGTCCGGCGCAAGCGACAGCCCTTCCGTCCGCTCCAGCGGGTTTTCCATGAGAAATACCGTACACTCCAATATATCATCATTCGCGCCGACCCGCAACTCCGCCGCAAGCTCGCCCGCATCCGGAAACACGCCGAGCCCCCGCATCACCTGCACCATATACGCCAACGTCGGCAGCCGAAAATCCTTCTTCCTCTTTTCAATAATGCAAAGATACGCGGCGAGCAGCCCAAAGACGGTCCCTGCCTTCACGCGCTCCGGCAAAAGGCGGTCCGTGAACTCGAGCGCGAAGCTCGCCTCCGCAAAGCGGTCCGCGTCCTGCCCGATCCCGAAATGCGCGTCGACCACCTCGGCCTGCGCGATCGAGAGCACCCCCCCCGCCTTCTCCGCGAGGCGGTACTTCCCGTGCGCAAACGGCCTGAGCGCGAGCGCCGCCCTCGACTTGCCCGACTCCGACAGATACGTCCCCGCGCCGACCTTCCCCTCCTCGCGCGTGAACACCGTGACCATCCGCCGCGCGCCGGTCGTCCGCACCTGCCGTATCACAATCCCCTCAACGTCCGTCATGGCACCTCTCCGTAGGGGCGGGGCTTGCCCCGCCCGCCGCTCCCGTCAATCGCGGTAGCCCAGGGCGCCGAGCATCCGCCCGTTGTCGCGCCAGTTTTCCTTGATCTTCACCCAGAGCGACAGGTGGACCCGCGCGCCGAGCAGCGCCTCGAGCTCGAGCCGCGCGCTCTTGCCGATGCCCTTCAGCGTATGCCCCTCTTTGCCGATGATGATGCCTTTGTGCGTCTTCTTTTCCGTGTAGATCACGGCCGAAATCTCCGTCATGTTCGGCTTCTCCGCAAACGCCTCGATCTCGACCGCGACGCCGTGCGGCACCTCGTCGCGCAGATAATGCAGCATTTTCTCGCGGATGATCTCGCCCGCGAGAAACCGCTCCGGCAAATCCGTGAACACCCCCTCGGGGAAATACGCGGGCCCGTCCGTGACATATTTTTTCAGCGTTTCTATCAATAACGGCACATTGTCGCCCTTCAGCGCCGACACGCCGAGGATCTCCGTGAACACGCCGGCCTGCTCGTATTCCTCGAAGATGTCGCGATACAGGTCCGGCCCCATCTGGTCCATCTTGTTGATGGCGAGGATTTTCGGCGTCTGCGTCTCCCGCAGCCGTTCGAGGATGAATTGGTCGCCGCCGCGCGTGCCGAGCTTCTCGTCGACGACGAACAGGATGATGTCCACCTCGTCGAACGTCGTCAGCGCCTGGTCCGTCATATACGCCCCGAGCCGGTTGCGCGGCCGCGCAATCCCCGGCGTGTCGATGAACACGATCTGGGTGTCGGCTTCATTGTAGATGCCCCGTATGCGGTTCCGCGTCGTCTGCGGCTTGTCCGCCGTGATCGCGACCTTCTCCCCGATGATCGCGTTGAGCAGCGTCGACTTCCCGACGTTCGGCCGCCCGATGATGCTTACGAAACCGCTTTTCATTTGTTTCTTCCTCGTCTTTCGGGCGGCAGGATGCCGCCCCTACAATCATATATTGTTTTCATCTGTCTAATCCGATCTTTTCCATGGTTGCTTCCTCCCGTGCCCGCATCGCCGCGCGCGCCGCCTCGTCCTCGTGGTCGTACCCGAGCAAATGCAACACCCCGTGCACAAACAAATACACGAGCTCCCGCGCCGCGCCGTGGCCGTACTCCGCCGCCTGCGCCTCCGCCCGCTCCGTACAGATCACGACGTCGCCGAGGGATACTTCCCCGCGAGCGGCCGGTTCCAGTCCGCTGAGGACATCCCGAGCCTCGGTCGCGCTCTCGTACGCCGGAAAACTCAGCACGTCCGTGACCGCATCCACCGCGCGGTAACGATTGTTCAGGCTCTTCATCGCCTCGGGCGACACAAACGACAAACTGACCTCCCCGTCCCCGATGCCGTGCGCCGCGCACACGTCCCGCGCCGCCGCCGCCATCTTTTCCAGCACAGCCCCATCCGGCAGAAAGCCCGACTTTGGATCAAAAGCGAGCGAGACCATCGTTATTTCTTTTTCTCAAAACGCTCATAGGCCGAAATGATGCGCTTGACCAACGAATGCCGCACCACGTCGCTCTCCGTCAGATGCTGGAACGAAATTTCCTTCACATCGCGCAGCACGCGCTCGGCGTGGAGCAGGCCGGAGCCCTTGCCTTCGGGCAGGTCGATCTGCGTCACGTCGCCCGTGACGACCACGCGCGAGCCGAAGCCCATGCGCGTGAGAAACATCTTCATCTGTTCGCGCGTCGTGTTTTGCGCCTCGTCGAGGATGATGAACGCGCCGTCGAGCGTGCGGCCGCGCATATACGCGAGCGGCACGACCTCGATGATTTCCTTCTCCTTGAGGCGGAGCGTCATGTCGCGCCCCATGATGTCGTACAGCGCGTCGTACAGCGGCCGCAGGTAGGGGTCGACCTTCTCCTGCAGGTCGCCGGGCAGGAAGCCGAGCCGTTCGCCCGCCTCGACCGCCGGCCGCGCGAGGATGATCTTCTCAACGTTTCGAGCCTTGTATTCCGACACGGCCATCGCGACCGCGAGGTAGGTCTTGCCCGTGCCCGCCGGCCCGATGCCGAAGACGATCTCATGCTTTTGGATGGCCGCGACGTACGCCGTCTGCCCGCGCGTCTTCGCCTTGATCGGCTTGCCGCGGTGCGTGAACGCGATCACGTCCTTGTTGACCCCGCTCGTGCGGTAGCTGACCCCCTCCGCGCCGAGCCCGATGATGTACTCGACCTTCTGGTCGTCGAGCGCCTCGCCGGATTCGAGCACGAAGACCATGTCGTCGATCACGCCCTGCGCCGCCGCCGCGCGCTCGCCCGAAATCACGAGCTCGTCGCGCCGCAGCACGATCTCGACCGCGAACGCCTCCTCGATCTTCTTCAGATTTTGGTCGTGGATGCCGAACAGCTGGCCCGTGTCGGCCGCGTCTGTGAGCGGGATGCGCAGTATCTCTTTGAAGTCGTTTTCCATCGAAAACATTATAGCAAAATCCCCGATGGTTCGGGGATTTTTTCGCTCAATAATCCATCAATATTTGCGGGCCTTTTTGCGCGCCGCCTCGGACTTTTTCTTCCGCCGCACGCTGGGCTTCTCGTAATGCTCCCGCTTGCGCAATTCGGACATCACGCCGTCCCTGGCGCACGAACGCTTGAATCTCTTCAGCGCGCTCTCAAGGGTCTCGTTTTCACGCACGATCACCTGTGCCATTTCCTGCTCACCTCCTCCTTGACGCTTCCCGGTGCAATAACGAACCCGCGCGTTTCGCAAACGCGCCCTGTGATTATACTGCAATCCCGCCGTCCGCGCAAGCAGGAAATTTGTGGAAGTTCGGCGCCCCACACCGGTGCCGCTGTCCGCCGAATGGCAGACTTGTTGCAAAAATCGCCTGATGTTTGCGGCAAAAATGCGTTTTTCTTGCAATAAGTCTGCCACTCGACAACCGCACCCCTACAGGCGCACGCGTTTCAGACGCAGCGCGTTCGTGAGGACGCTGACCGAGGACAGGCTCATCGCGGCGGCGGCAAACATCGGATTCAGCAACGGCCCTTGGAATAATGCAAACAGAA